>CAZCYM010000019.1:0-4758 GCA_964502945.1 uncultured Candidatus Saccharibacteria bacterium | reverse complement strand
AATGAAAGCCAGTTTTAATGTTAACGAACCGGTGGATTACAAGATTGAATATGGACTTCCGGGTCAGGGGTATACACAAAGTTCAAATTTTTCGGGAAATTATAGTTTTTGTAATGATGGCGTGGCCATTTGTAGTATAGTGATTTCTGTTGTCCCAGACACAACCTACCAGTATAATCTTATCGTGAAAGATTTTTGGGGAAATCAAGCTCAGGCAGACGGTACCTTTGCTTCTGGTCAAACTCAGTCTCCTTTGCCGACTCCGGTACCATCAGAGGTGCCATTGGTTATTTCTAATTTTCGTATAGTTAATAAAACCGATAAGGCCGTAAGTGTTGCCTGGACAACTAATAAGGCGGCTAATTCCAACTTGTTGGTTAGCTTTTCGACCGATCTCATTACTATTACCGCTGTTTCTGATCCAACCCTTGAACTCGAGCATTTCTTAGAAACCGATTCTGTTCTTAGTCCCGGGACTACCTATACTGCTAGGGTTACTTCAGCCGATCTTAACAATAGTGAATCGTCGGCTAGTTTGAGTTTTAAAACCCTATCAGCTCAGACTGTGGTACTATCACCTTCACCAATTCCTGTGACCAGTTCAGGACCAATCCCAACTCCTTCACCCGGTTCTTTGCCGGCAGGAACCGCCAACCCAGAAATATCTTCGCAAGCGAATCCAACCTCGTCGGCTACAAATATCATTACTTCCAGCTTGTCATCGGGAGGCGACATAAATACTGGAACTGTTCAATGGAGTCCACCAGCTAGCGGAGAACCAAAAGATGGCTATCGAGTTGATGTGTTTGATAAGGAAGGAAAATTAGTAACAACCATTTTTGTGCCGGACAAATCTCATGGGATTGAGGTGCCTGACTTAGCTGACGGCGAATATACGGCTATCGTCTATTCTAATAACGAGGGAGTGTTTAAAAAAATAGATAAACCCGTCGAGTTAAGAGCGGGAGAGCCGCCATTTGCAGAAAGACTTATTTCCTTTTGGCCCTACTTTCTCATTGTCATTGCTCTAACCGGAGTTCTTATATGGTTTCGAAAAAGGCAAGCTTCTCAAACAGTTTCTCAAGTAGTACCATAGTTATCATGGCTCTAGAAGTACTCTATGAAGACAACCACATCATTGCTGTATATAAATCGGCTGGAGTTTTAGTTCAACCCATTAGAAGTAAGACGTCCTTGAGGACGTCTGCCGGTATGTCTTTGACAAACCGGACTTCTAACGGGTTTCAGCCAGACTTACCAGGCGGTGAAAGTTTAATGGATGATGTTAAAAAATATTTAAAGGATAAATATAAAAAGCAGGGAAATGTTTTTCTAGGATTAGTTCATCGCTTGGATCGTAATGTTTCCGGAATTGTTTTATTTGCCAAAACATCAAAGGGTGCCGCTCGATTATCGGAGCAGTTTCGTAATAATGAAATTAAGAAAATATATTTTGCCGTCGTGGAGGGTAAGATCAGTCCCGCTAGTGGCGATTTAGTCCACTATTTAAAAAAAGATGAAGAAAGAAGAATAGCCCTGGTTTCTAATTCACCGAAGACCGGTTATGATAGGTCAGAGCTTGAATATGAGGCGGTTAAATTTGGTAATCAATGCACCCTCGTAAAAATAAATCTAAAAACAGGAAGATTTCACCAGATACGAGCTCAATTTTCTGCTATCGGCTATCCCGTAGTAGGGGATAAAAAGTACCTGCCTGCCGGCAGGCAGGTGGAGCATCTCAAAGATGGCTCAGTAGCTCTATGCGCGACAGAAATAGAATTTAAAACGGCAACAACCGATGCAATAAAAACCATAAAAGTAGATTATCCAAAGGAGTGGAATAAATTTGTAGAATAGCAACTTTTGTGGTATAGTATACCAAGGGGGATGACGGGCTTCGACGAAGTTCATTTCAAATTATACGCAGGTGGTGGTTGAGAAACCCACCTTAATAATTTCTTAAATTTATAATTGCCAAAACCAATTATTCAGGCGCTTTAGCTTTCGCTTAAGCGCCCGGCCAGCTTAGCTGGCCACGTTCTCTCAATAATTCTCGCTAGTTGAGAAGAACGCCATTAGCGGGATACTGTTTGTGGGGTCTTGGTGTGTTCTAAGCCACATATGGGAAATCAAGCTAGAATGCTGGCTTGGCATTTTTGTCGGTTTTAAAGCTAAGCAATAACAAACCAACTAAACCTGTAGAATGTAATTTGATTAAATTTCGGATGGCGGCTCAACTCCGCCCATCTCCACATCTAAAAGTATAACCCTGCCTCATAAGGTGGGGTTTTACTTTTAGTTATTGGAGTGGCGATTAACTGAATTTATTCAGTTAATCGAGGAGTTGAGCGGCCGGAGCATGTGGTTTTCTGCATTTGGCAGAAAACCACGCGAGGCGGGATCGCGACCAAATTTTTGGAATAAAATTTGAGTTGTGATTCAACTCCGCCCATCTCCACCGAGTCAAACTCGGTTCTAACCGAGCGCAGACGAAGGTGACCAAGTCTGACTTGGCACCGACTTATATTTTGTATTCCAAAAATAACAAAGTCTGACTTTGTTATTTTTGTTTGAAGAACGGAAAAACTTTTGACAGACTACTAAAATCGTGCTACCATAAAGCACAGTTTTTGGTTCGTTTACAAGGAGACAGAAATGCGCAACTTGATCCTGATTCTATCTTTTGCTTTTATGTTTTTCTTTCCATCAATCGTTTTAGCTCAGAATAAGCAAGTATCTCATCACGTTGATTTTTTACAGACAAGTTCATTGTTTAATTTAATGAGATTTGGATTAGATGGATTCAACGGCGAACATCCAGTGGCAGGAATATCTGGTTATCACTTTACGGCTCTTCAGATGAAAAGATTAAATACCCTGGGATTGGGAGTAGCTTGGTTGGGAGTTAATGGCACAGATTCTACCTCAGCATATCAAGACGTCGCCATAACAATACCCTTTGCAAATATACGAATTGGGAGACTTTCACATAGTGACGAAGTCCGTTCTCCTGTCGTCTATTTCAATGTAAACTATGGATACGGCTTGATTCATAAAAGACACGGAATATTTATGGGTATTTCATTCGGAAGTGGAGAAAAGTAATGGCTAAACTTGCCTTTGAAAATAAGCCAACTGTTCTTAGGGGTGTTTTGGAAGCTTGTTTTGGTGGAGATGACTTAAGAGATTATCTAAAAGAGTATTTACCAGAGGCTGAATGCGACCTCGTAATTGGCTCTAGTGGTCCGAATGGTTCTTTTGAAGAATACAAAATCACCATTGATGCAGTTCAAAACTCAGTGCTTATGCTAACCTTGCGTGATTTTTGTCAGAAAAATAACATCAAGCATTCAATTGACATTGCCGACTAATCCTTCGACCGATGGCTCAGTGCAAGCCATCGGCTTTTTGTTTGCCCAGTAATGTACATCCAATAACGCATGCGGATGTACATTACTAGATACACCGGTATGTGTTATTGGGTTGTTGATTCTAGAAATATAGTACTCCATCTCACAAAGTTTCCAAGAAGATTTCGATGTTATGATATATCATAACACTAAGTGATCTTATTAATTATGAAACATCTGATATGTAACACAACGATGTCGAAAATAAGTTTGTGACCAAATTTGGCTTTATGATATATCATAAAGGTAGCTTGGCCTTTTAATTTGTAAAATAATCATTTTATGGCTAGCCCCGTGGTAAAACTTGAGCCAGCTGAGCTGGCCTGAGCTTAGCTCTGCCTGAAATTGATAGGATGAAATTGCTATGGCTATTTATTCTTCAATCCCTCTTTGTTTTAATCGTTGTATATCTTTCTTCTTGATCGTTTCCCGCTTGTCGTATTTTTTCTTGCCCTTTGCCACTCCGACGAGGAGTTTAATTTTACCTTTTTTATCGTAAAATTTTAAGGGGATAAGAGTTAAGCCCTGCGATTGGGAGAGGCCGATAAATTTTGAGATTTGTTTTTTAGAAAGTAAGAGTTTGCGGGAGCGTTGATGGTCATATTTTTTAGGAGTATTAGCCGGTTGATAGGGAGATATGGTGGCGCCGACAAGGAATGCTTCTTCGTTGTAAATTTTCACATAAGAACCTTTAATTGATGCTTTGCCGGTTTTTATTCCTTTTACCTCGTGTCCTTCCAAAACAATTCCCGCCTCGATCGTATTGAGGATCTCATAGTCAAAACCCGCTTTTGGATTGGAGGCGTATTCAGCCATGACTACTTTTTAAATTTTCTAAATTCTTTTTCTTCAATTTCAGCTAAGTCCAGAGCTCCTTTAAGAGTTCCTGGCGATAACTCTTTGTGTATAGGAATAATCGTGGTTACTGTTTTATTTTTAATAACTTTCTGTAACTTTACGTGACTTCCTCTTTGAGAAATAAAAGAAAAGCCGAATCTTCGGCTAAGAATTTTTATAACTAGTTTTCCCGAGTAGATCTTGGGCACTATAAATCAAGCCAGCTTATATGCGGCGTATCGGAAGATAAGTATTTCTTTTTCTCCGGTTGATTTTCCAGATACAATTCTATAGCTTCTTTGATATTTTTTTCTGCTTCTTCAATGGTTTTTCCCTGACTGACAACTCCCAGCTCCACAGAGCGGGAAACATACCATTTGCCTTCTTTATTTACTACAATTGTAGATTTCCTAACCATGTTCTTATAATAGCTTAATTTATCAACAAAATCAATTTTTTTGTTAAACAAAAAAAAAAGGCCCCGATCCCATTTAGGGGATCAACATTTTAG
>CAZCYM010000018.1:10364-12515 GCA_964502945.1 uncultured Candidatus Saccharibacteria bacterium | reverse complement strand
AACAAAGACACCAGTCTAATTTCTTCCAAGAATATTTAAGAGTGTGAGGGGTTACGGCGTGACATTTCTATAAGCGTCTTTATTTTTTAAAAAATTTTAAATTTAGAAAAAATGTCATTTATTTAGGACATTAGTAGATGCCAAGTAACTCTTATTTTGAAACACTTTTTCGCATATTTTTATAAAAAATGTCAATAGGGACTTGACATATTTATTTAAAAGAGTATAATGCTAGCGAAAGTAAGATTAGAGCGGAGATTGGTTCAGGTATAGGGTTTCAGCCGTCTAGATAATAATCACGGCTCCCATCCAACCGTTTCAGCTCTGATCGTTTAGAGAGACCCTGAGATTCAGCCAAAGTTGGTGCTCTGGGCCTCTTTCCAGACCGGAATGCACGGACGGTGCAGGAGGGCAAGGCAGAGTTAATAATCCTGTCTTGTGCAGTCGGCGCGCATGCCGGCCTAGAAAGGGGTGTGGCAAGCGGACACGAGATGAACACGATGGCCCTTTAGCAAGGCCGTGTTGCATCGAGTTGTGGGCCCGTGACAGAGAGTCACGGGGAGCTAACCATAACTAGGTCGCTCAGGTCACACCCCCTCGAGCTTGTTCTTTTAATCAAGATAACTTTTTAGGAGGCCGAATGAGTGAGACGCAGCAAGTAGTGGTAGTGGCGAGCAAGTCCTTCTCATGTCACGGCGAGCCCCACCCGGGGAGACCGTGCACGGCGAAGCTGACGCAGGCCGAAGCCTGGGTGTTGGAGGCAAGTAAGATTGCCGAAGTCACTGGCCGCTGGCCGTCAGTCAAGGATCTGGCCGACCACATCTACTGTGGCCGATGCTCGGCTCTTGGTCGCAAGGCCGGCCTCCGTTTCCATCACTACCAAAAGACGGTAGTTTGGATGGAGCAGAAGCGAATCGAGCGGGTCAATCGAGCCCGCCAGGCCTTCAAGCGATACTTTCCCAAAGAATCGCCCAGGCCTGTTTCTGTTGACGCAACGTCAACATCACCCAATCCAGCATGATTGGGTTCCCACCAAAGTTATTAACCCTTTACGATATATCATAAAGGTGGTTGAAAGTTTTGGTGGGAGGATCCACCACGTGAATTACCCAGAGCCCTACGGGGCGTGCGGATTCTGTGTTGTATGGGGCCTCCCAAGTTCTATGACAAAAGCAGAGCGACAGCAGGCGGCGGAAGAAAGAGTTCTCGGGCAATTAGAACAAATTGCCCGGGACAACTCTGGCGATGATCCGGTTCTGGCGGAGGTGCTGTTAATGCATCTTCACTACAACTGGGGCAAAGGGAACAATCCGCGGACACCATGGATTGATGAGCCCTATGTCGTCAACGGCGTGAAATTCTGGCGTGTTGGACACAATGCGTCGCATGAATTTTACGTCGGCACCGATGGTAATGGAAAACGTTTCCGTTACTCTGTCGGTGAGAGTTGTACCGTCGATATCGAAGGGAATCCTCTCGTTTTTGACGAGGACGGATTTCCGGCAGTTCCGATCGGTATCGATCAGGACTTCAAGGAAGTGGCCAAGTTCGAAGGTTACTACGGCCACTTCTGATATCGTTTCGTAAAGACCAACCCCATGTCTTTATTTGCGCCGAAACTGGGGCATTAATACTTCGGGGCAGTACCGAAGCGCTTGGAAGCCAAACCAGGCGGACATCAAAAATATGGCCTTCCACCAAAGTTTTTACCTTTATGATATATCATAAAGAGTGACGAAGATTATGGTGGGAGGTATAAGTCCCGCTTTGGGTTAGGAGGCTCGGTAGCCAAGAAAAGCCTATAACCCGAAGGTCGATTCTAGTAATAGAATCGGATAACGCAAACTCCGGCTATCGCTTGCCGCAGAAATGCGGACCGGATAAAGCGGAAAGGATGACAACCTTCCCTAATGTTTTTTCTCCACTGGACTAGGCGAAAGCCCCTGGTGGAGTTATGCTGAGCTGACCACGTGGCTCCAGCTCGGCCTTCCATCAGAGATTTAAAATAAAAAGTTTCTGATGGGGGAAATACTTAGATTTTATGATCAAAAATACCAAAACCTGGCATCAAACAGGATTCATATTTTAAAAAGCCTGGTTTATTTTGCGGATGCTGAAGGGGAAAAGATGCCGGAAATGATCAAAGATGTA
>CAZCYM010000018.1:0-10354 GCA_964502945.1 uncultured Candidatus Saccharibacteria bacterium | reverse complement strand
CGAAACCTACGCTGGGATGGTTACCGCCCGGCAAGTCGGCGGCCTTTCGTGGATCCCCCATCTTCCAGATAAGCAGGCAAAAGCCCCTGTTCACGTGGCGGGCGCGTTCGGGCAGTGAGTTCGTACCTCATGCCTGGAAGCAACTGAACCTTTCGGTGGCCGTCCAGAAATTTTTCTTTCGTCTCCAAGACGAGAGATTGGATGGCCAATCAGCCAAGGTACGCTATGCCGATGAAATCGATGCCATCCGGGCGTCGATGGAAGGGGTTGGTGTAATCGTGGATGAGCCGAAGTGGTTTAGCAGTCTGTTTCGATAACAGATCGTCCGCTCTAGTCGGTGCCTGCTGTGTCCGACGAAAAATAAACAGGCAAAGGGGGAGAGTAGAACAGGTAATTCTCCCCATTCGACCAAAGTTTTTATTATATTTAAAGTTATGATATATCATAACCGGAGTTGAAGATTTTGGTGGGAATCAAAATTTGACTAAAAGACTTTTTCACGATATTATTCAAAAGGGAATTTCGGCGGATTGATACACGGAGGCAAATTGATGCGGGAAAAGATGGTGACTGACAGGAACGCAAGAGTGATGGCGCATCGTTATATTAGTCTGAATCTAGGACCAGTTAAGAGGGAAGCACGTCGTTACTTTCGGCGGGCAGCAAACCGCGAGTTGAAACAGGTTTTTGATGGGGGCAATTACGATGATTATGTCGGACCTCATCTTGGCCATCGTTTGACGGGGTGGGATATTGCATAGGATAAGGTGTAAACAATGAAACGAAGAAAAAAGAAACTAAAACCTGTGTATCTGCGAATTCGTTTGCCGAAGATCGAAAAAACCGGTGGAGTGCACACGCCGGCGAAAGGCGGAAAGTACCATCGGGGCAAGGAGAAGGAGAAAACTCGGAGCGAAATCAAGGCCGAACTCTAATTGTTGTTCGGTCTTTTGTTTTGAGGTCTTGTATTCTCTCAAATTAGGGTTAATAATAGGGTATGAATAGTTTTGGCTACAATCAGCCACTCTTAGTTAAGAAGAGTCCGGTGGTGATAGTCAAAAATTTTATCGTGCTTCAAATGACGGCAATAGCCGTTTTCTTTTTGTCTGGAATACTCATTGATTATGGAGAAGTATATGAGCATTTGCCGTTACCAAGATCTTTCTCTTTTCATATTGCTGAAGCAATCGGCCTGTTTCTTCTAGAGACCGTGTTAGTATTTTATATTTTTTTTCGCTGGTACAAGGAATATTACGATATCAGAGAAGATAAGATCGTTCACAGTAGGGGGATAGTATTTCGTCAAAAAACTGTTATTCCCTTGGCTACAATTAGTTCGGTTGGTTATTGGCAAGGGCCTTTGGGGAAATTAACTAAATATGGCAATATCGAACTAAAAGAACAAAATTCTGGTCAGAATTTTATTCTAGATCATATTCCGGAGCCGCAGTATTATGTCGAGCACCTAGTCAAATTAAAGGATTCTTTAAGCCGGCGCAACCTAGAAGAAGGGAAATTATCCTTGGAAGAGATTCTTTCTAAGGGAGAACATGAGCGCCTTGAGTTCAAGGAATCTTTTCGTTGGGATGCCAATCAGGGGAAGGTTAATAAAAACCTCGAAAAAGCTGTGATGAAAACGATTGTTGCTTTTTTGAATTCTGGCGGCGGTCGTTTGCTTATTGGCGTAAACGATTCAAATAATACTATTGGTCTGGGAAATGATTATAAATCACTTCCTAAGTCAAATGCCGATGGTTTTCAGAATCATTTTACCAATGTTTTTAACGTCATGGTTGGTCCAGAGTTTAGACAATTTGTTGAGTTGAGTTTCCCTAAGGTTGAGAATGGGGAGTGTTGCTTAGTAAGAGTCATGCCTGGAGATAAACCGGCCTATCTTAAGATGGATAGTAATGAGGAATTTTTTATCCGTACCGGAAATGGCACTACTTCTTTAAGATTAAGTGAGGCCGCTTCATATATAGATTCTCATTGGAAAGGGAAGTTGTTGTAAGTGAACTCCTCCCCATTTCTCGACCTACTTTTTATCTCCGTGGCTCAAATGCTTAAATTAATCTCAATTTAGTTAACAAAAATAGGGACATCTCCTCGAAGACTCGACCCCTATTTATTGTTTTTACCAAATTATCAATTAATTTAAGCATTTGACCGCTCGAAAAAAGACGGTCTGTGAAATGAGGAGGGGTTCGCTCTTGTTATTGATTATTTTGATTAAAAAAGTGATAGGGCTACGCAATGTTTTCTGTTTTAGTTTATTTTTCCCAACAAAAAGCCGACGATTAATCGGCTATGTGGGGCAATTGCCACACTGGCATTCTCTGGGAGGTTTATCTTTCGCGAGCTCTCTTAGTCTTTTCTGAGCCCAGCCATATTCTTCAAAAGCTTTTAATAATCTTTGGGCTTCTTCTTCTGGTACTTCTAAAACGTAGGGAAACTCTGTTCCATCAGGATTACCCCAATAATGCATCCAGGTTCTGTGCCGTGGAGGATGATCAACTCCAAAATGACTGGTCGTGCCACAATTGTAGAAAACCTCTATCTTCATATGTACTCCCCATCTTTCACGGCTCAAGATAAAATAACATTTTTATTCTTAGCTGTCAATATCACGTTAGCTATCCAGAAATACACAGGCCTTAGCCCATGAATAGATTTGCGGACCGTGACCGGCGGGAGTACAAAGCAAAATTCCAGCAGGAATTTATGCTGTGCCCTGAATGGGCTGAGACCGAGAGTATTTCTGGTGCAGCGAAAGCGGGGAAATCATGCTATAATATTCTTATGGCAGAGATGAATGAGGATTTTGATGGAATGAAAGTAATGGAGACTAACCAGCGTGAAGATGGTTGGACGTTTTTAGTTGAGCTAGGGCACGGGGAAGAGATGATTGAGTATTTGGTTGATGTTGATAGGGATTATTGGACCCGCTTAACTAATCGAAGAATAGAGCCAGTTGAACTTGTGAATATTACCTTTAAATTTTTGCTGGATAAAGAGCCCAAGGAGCTTATACTAAAAAAATTCAATCTAGCTGATGTTGCAGGCTATTTCCCAATGTATGAGTCGGAGATAAAGAAAGCTATCTAGTAAAATGACTAAATATTTCGGAAAATTATTTTCTAAGACATTTTCACTCTTTATTATCAGCGGTTTGGCGCTAGCTAATTGGAAGTGGCCATTATATTTGTGGCTAGGAGATACGATAATATATAGGTTTCTCTGGCTCGGATTATTTTTTGTTTTCCTGGATATGGTCATAGAGATTACTTTGGGCTTATTTAGAGAATTTCGGTTAGTAACTGAAACGGTTGGTTTTTCAAAAGATCTGCATAAAATATCAAGTAGTTTTTATATTTTAACCAATGTTTCTCTGCCCAATGATCTAAGAGCCGATTTTGTAGTAATTGGTTCTTCCGGGGTCTGGATTATTGATGTAAAAGATGACAGGGGCAAGATTGATTTTAACGGCGACGACTTAGTTCAAAACGATGTGGTATTGAGGGGATTATTAACTCAAGTTCTGGAAAAATCATACACTCTGGCCAATGTTTTAAAAAAGTTTGAGCATGATATTAGGGTGGCTCCCGTTTTAGCTTTTTCTAGTCTGGGGGTTGATATGGTTTCTGTACCAAAAATTGTTCATGGGGTTTATATTTCTTCCAGACAAAATATTGTTTCATTGATTGAGAATACCGACTTCCAGCTAATCGATAAAAATACGATTGATGAAATTCATAAATTATTAAAAAAGAAGTGACGTTGTATGTTAAAATGATATAATTTAAAAATGATTATTAAAGGAAAACCGTTATTGGTTAACATAGTAATTATTTTTATAGCTGTCTCGGCTTTATTTTTGATTGCAAGCAATATGGCCAATAACAAGTTGGTTCAATTCTTTCAGCATCAAAAGTCAGGTTCTATGCCTGATTCATCCAATCTAATTATTGTCGAAAAGCCTAAGTTAGATGAACTGGTTGAGAGTCCGTTATTGATCAACGGTAGGGCCAGAGGTTATTGGTATTTTGAGGCTTCATTCCCAGTCAGGATCTTTGATGATAATGGCGTTGAACTAGGTGTGGCTATAGCTCAAGCGGGTGGAGAGTGGATGACTGAAGATTTTATTCCTTTTGCGGCTATTTTGGAATTCAAAAAACCGTCAACCGAAAGGGGAGTGTTGGTTCTTCAAAAAGATAACCCATCTGGATTACCGGAGCATGATGCGGAATTAAAAATACCAATTGCCTTTGATTTGGAAAACCTGCCTGCCGGCGAGGCAGGTTGGAGTGATGAGCCATTCGTTTCCGGAAAGTGTCTAATTACTGGTTGTTCTGGACAGATATGTTCCGATGAAGACATAATAACCACTTGTGAATATAAAGACGAATATACTTGCTATAAAACTGCTCAATGTGAACGTCAGGAAGATGGTAAGTGCGGTTGGACACCGACCGAAGATCTTGTTGCTTGTCTCGGCGAAGCGTTTCAAGCTGAGTAGGATATTTTATGTTGACAGGCTGATCCATTTTCCCTAAGGTATCTATAATTGTTCTTTGAAAGAGGGATAGTCATGGACAGTACAGCAATGGGACTTATATCTTCTAGATCTATATTTCCCGAACCTTTTCCTGAAATTTTTGAGGACGAAGATACTTCTAAAATCCTAGAAGCTATTCTAAAGAAGATAGATGTATCATTTAAGAAAAGCGAATACGTACCAAAGACAATTTTTGTTGATGCTTTCGGCACTCAAAAGGCCGGAAAAACAAAAACAACTGAAAAAATTGAACAGGTTTTTAGGCGTCATAAGTTTAATCTTTTTTGTCCGCCCGAAACTGCTGAAATAAGTACAGTAAGAAATAAAATATCAGATAACCCGGCAATTTCTCAGGCCATACATCTAGCCGGTGTTCAGGATTACGTTCTAAATCTTGCCCATCATCCAAGATACCACATGGCAATAATTAGTCGCGGATTAATTGACATGCTTTATTGGTACGAAAAGGATCGTCAAAAAGGTGTATATAGTGATACTTATTGTCAGAGCATAAATAACCACATTTATGAACTTCTAAGAATGAACCTTGTGGATGCTTTTATACTTTTTACTTGTTCAGTAGAAGCAGCAATGAAAAGAGAATATGAAGAAGCGCTAACTCAGAAGCGTGGCTCTAAGATGAATGAAAAGGATGTTGCTGAAACGATCGATATTTATAATATGGTGATAGCCGAAGCTGAGCGAAATGTTCCCAGCCTGCCTATATTTAGGGTCGATACGTCAGACCTTAATATTAAGCAGGTTGGACAGGAAGTTCTACGTTTTCTCTTACCGACTATTTGTCGAAGGTTTTCTGTTCCGATTAAGAATTTTATGCCATATTCTCCGGGACTTCTTAAGAAAAGTGCTGGTTCTGTGCCTTATTTTGAGGAGCAACTTAAGCTAAGAGGCCATCCTAATCCGGATAAGTTATTAATGGAGGCCACAAGAGTTGATGGTAACTTAGAGCAAGAAGACATTTATCTAGACATGGGATCAGATAATCAAGAAATAATCAGAATTAGGAAAGATCATCGTGGGCTACGTTTCATGTATAAGGGCCCATCTAAGGACAGCATATTTTCTCATCGTAATCCCTTAACGTTTGATATTGAAGAAGAAGATATGGATGAAATTTTGAAATCATATCCCATCCTTCTTACGGTAAAAAAATCTAGAGAATGTTTTAAGGCATCGTTTCTTTCGAGCGACATAGATTGTTTTACTATCCACATTGATTCCGTAGATGGATTAGGTAATTTTACCGAGATACGAATCCGAGGTTCATTTGACAAGACACATGCTGGACAATTATTTGATTTGGCCATGCGTCTCGGATTTGGACTTTCTGATATCGTTGAGGGTAGCTATTTGTCGCTGGCCTTAAAAAATAAATAACCCACTAGGGGTTATTTTTATTTGATAGATTAGACTTTGCTTCAAGGGTTGTGAGGATGTCGTTAGCTATATATTCAACCATTTCTTGCTCGGTCATTTTAGTTGTATTAACTAAGCGGATGTTAGAATGAAATCCTGATTGAAAGCTATGAACATGACGCCAGATTTTAATTTTATTTTCAATACTTGCCTGGGTAGTTGTTTCTCTGGGTTTTTTACTGAGAGCGACTCGGAGTTCTCTTTCCAAAGCAACTTGAGGATCGCAAACCATAAAATATATCAAATCTAGTTTTTCGGTGAATTGCTTAGAAGTAAAAAATGACTGCCAAATAAATCTATCTCCCGGCGTTAGCTGATTTTTTTCTACCCAATATTCAATCCAGCAATAAGCGTCATATACGGCTCGATCAAAAAGAATGATGTCGTATTTATGACCGAAGCTTTCATGAATAATTTTATCTAAAGAGTAAAGTCCAGTAGCTATATTATAAAGAGGGGTGGTCCGTGGGATGTTCTGTATGTTTTCGGCTCCTTCTTGAGGCCGCCAGACTAAAAATCCAAGAGGTCGGAGAAAATCATAGAGTTCTTTGATGGTTGTAGTTTTTCCTGAAGAAGGTGGTCCGGTGAACTCTATCATAAATGGTCGAGGTAGAAATCCATTACCATAGCGAACGTTACTTTTTAAGTATTCAAGGATGTTTTTGGCTTTTTGTTCAAGAGCTTGTTCGGTGTTTTGTTGATTGTCCATCGTCGCATCCTCCTTATCCGTCAATCCCAAGATATTTCACATCGCGAAATAAATTCTTTTTAAGATCAAAATACCTATCTTCAAGATTTTTTGGCTTATCATCTAGAGAGATTACTTGGATCTCGCTCCAGTTTTTAGGAGAGCAAGGAAAAGGAATATCGATATTCTTTATGATCAGAGCATTAATGGTCACTCTGAATGGACGAGCTATATAATTTCGATGAATCCCATCCATTATTAATGGTTTTGAGCCGTGAATCTCTATTATCGGAGGTATATAGCAAGCCATAGAATAAGTTCCTTCTCCGTTAAATCCGAATACAAAATAAGCTCCTAGATTGCCTAATCCTTCCCACTCTCCCGTGTGGGAATGAAAAATTTCAGTCATACTTTCAAGTATTTTAGAGTAGTTTTCTCGGTAAACGTATTTTTGGCCGATCTTTAATTGATTTGGGTTTACTACTTCCTGATAAATAGTCGAATATTTAAAGGGAAACTGGCCATCTAAAGTCTTGACCCGCTTGATCAGATGCAATAAAAGTTCAGGGTTTATTCTAATTATCGAATGAACCGCAGTGATATCTCTAAGGGGGATGATCTTATTAACCTCTTCAGCTTTAGGAAGTTTAAGTTCCCTTTTAAAACCATCCATATCAAGGTCTAATCGTGCCAGATATTCTTTAGAGTCTATTTGCCATTGAGACATTCCGATTTCCTTTTATTTGTAAAAAAACTTTAGTTGATCTAGTATAGAAAATAGAATGAATAAGATCAATGTGGACAAAAAACCGGTGATCGGATTTGATATGGACGGAGTCATTTTGGATAACGCTGATGCCAAGATTAGGATAGCTAAGATTCATGGTTTTGAACTTAAACTTCATCATACACCGTCGGAAATAATAAAAACGGTTCTTCCCCAGGTTATTTTAGAAAATCTGCAGAAAATTTTGTACGATGATCACAAAATAGGAATATCAACACCGTTAATGCGGGGAGCGAGAACTATTTTGGTCGATTTGCAAAAAAGAAAGATACCTATTTTTCTCATCTCTAGGCGTAAAATTCCGGAAGTTGCAAAGAAAATACTAAAAAAGCATTCTCTTTGGCCGCGGTATTTTAATAATGACAATTCGTTTTTTGTCCTTCATCCGGAGGATAAAAATACAAGAGCGGCCCAATTAGGGATTACTCATTATATAGATGACGAGACGAAGGTCTTAAATGTTCTTTCGAGCGTCCCTAATAAATTCTTGTTTGATCAATTTAACGTTTTTAAAACCGCTGATCACTACACAAAAATTAAGTCATGGGCAGAGTTTAAAAAGTTAGTTAAATCATTATGATTACCTACGAGGATTTTAAAAAATTAGATCTCAGGGTGGCAAAGATACTTACTGCGGAAAGCATTGAGGGTTCGGATAAGTTGGTTAGATTAAAGTTAGATTTGGGTGAATATGATGCGACAGTCCTGCCTGCCGGCAGGCAGGTAATTGCTGGCATTGGTACGGTTTATACACCGGAGATTTTAGTCGGTAAGCAGATAATTATTGTGGCTAATCTTGAATCTAAAAAACTGATGGGCTACGAATCTAATGGCATGCTTTTGGCTGCAAATGATGAGCTGGGGCCGGTACTACTTTGCCCGGAATCGGAGGTTAAGCCGGGGACTTCGATAAAATAATTGATTGAAATTTAAGAACAAAATATATATTTTATCAAAAGAAGGCATAGTGATATGATAGAAGAATGAAGCGTTATCAACTCGTTTTATTATCTTTTGCTTTTGGTATTTTTACTACTACTTATTTTGGGATACATTTTCTTGGGAAGATCAACGACATAGTGGCTAATTTCCGAGAAACATCAGTATCGGTGGAGTATAATACTATTCAGGTTTTTTTATCAAATAAAGTCAAAGACCCCGATGCTTCATATTGTGAGATAACCTATCCGGTTGAAAGGGCCGTAAGTCGTCTTTCAGATAATAGAAAAAGCCATCTCGGCGAATATACCTATTTGGCCCTTCTGGAATTATTAAAGGGTCCGATAGGATCTGAGAAAGAAAATGGCTATTTTAGTTCCATAAATGAGGGAACAAAGATTCAGCAGATTATAATTGAAGGAGGTATCGCTACTGTTGATTTTAACGATAAATTTAATGAAGGAGTGGCCGGTTCTTGTAAAGTTCAGGCGATCCGTTCTCAAATAACCGAAACATTGAAACAATTTCCTGAAATAAAAGAGGTAGTCATATCGGTTAACAGTGAATCAGAGGAAATATTACAACCATGAGCTGAAGAAGTGATTAGTGGTCAGTGATTAGTGTTTAGTTTTTTCACTAGTCACTAGTTACTAGTCACTAGTTACTAGTTTGAAGGAGTTTCGTATTTTATTGGTCGGTGGCGGATCCGGCGGACATGCTTATCCGCTTGTTGCCATTGCCAGAGCTTTACAAGAACGGGCAAGTACTAAAAACATACAGCTTGAGTTGATGATGCTGGGAGAGGGTAGTTTTCTCAAGAGGGCTGCCGAAGAAAATAAAATACCGTATAGAATAATATTCGCTGGAAAACTAAGAAGATACTTAAGCTACCAAACTATTTTGGATCTGGTAAAAATACCAATAGGTTTTCTCCAATCATTATGGTACGTTTTTTGGTTTATGCCAGACGCTGTTTTTTCTAAAGGGGGTTATGATTCATTTTTTCCATCTTTTATAGCCTGGTTATTTTTTATTCCGGTCTATACTCATGAGTCAGACTCAATTCCCGGCTTGGCCAATACAATGCTAGGCAAGATAGCTAATAAAGTTTTTATTTCTTTTAACAATGCCGATAAATATTTTGATAATTCCAAGGTAGTTTTTAACGGTAATCTAGTTCGTAAGAATATTATTGGTGGCAATAAGGAAGAAGCTTGGAAATTTTTTGATTTACATGAACCCAAACCGACAATACTTGTTTTGGGCGGAAGTCAGGGGGCTAAAGTGATTAATGAAGTGATCCTGAACAGTTTGGTGGTGATGACCCAGAAATTTAACATTATTCATCAATGCGGAGAAAGTCAGTTCAAATCAGTTAAAACAGGATTAGATACAATCCTGAAAGAAGGAACTCGCCAATATTCCGAACCGGTAAAAAGATACTACCGTCTTTATCCTTTTTTTGACGAGAGTCAGTTATCTATGGCCTATGCCATTGCTGATGTGATTGTATCTCGGGCCGGCGCCGGAAATCTATTTGAAATAGCTCAACTCGGAAAACCGGCAGTTATTGTACCGATTGCCCAATCTTCGGCTAATCATCAGTACCTAAACGCTTTTGAATTTAGTTTATCGGGCGGAATTCTACTTGAAGAAAAAAATTTAAATCGTGAAAGTTTAATCCGAGAGATAGAGCTCATGATTAATCCAGAAAATAATGCTAAAATCAGCGAAAGAATAAAATCATTTGCCACGCCTGATGCGGCGGATAAAATTGCCGAAGAGATATTAAAAATATAAAATGGAAATTATCGGCCACAATAAGCAAAAGAAATATTTCAAATATGTTGTTGGTAATAGTGCATTAAACCACGCCTATCTTTTTACTGGTTCGGAAATGATCGGGAAGAAAAAGTTGGCTCTGGAACTTTTTGAAACAATCAATAAA
>CAZCYM010000017.1:4358-12667 GCA_964502945.1 uncultured Candidatus Saccharibacteria bacterium | reverse complement strand
TAGGCAACCAGTACGCTCGAACTGTGTTCCTGGCTACCTATCCTCGCTATCTCCACACCAACTGGTTTTCGCCCATAATAAACATTGATCGAGTTCTTGATGTTTCGGTATATGTAAACCCAAAAAATACGGCTGAGATTTTGAGAAATTTGCGAGATCAACTAGCTCGTCTCGAGGCTCAAGTTATGGAGGAATCAGCCGCGGGAAAAGTAAGAAATCCGATTTTAGAAACAGCTATTCAAGACATTGAGACATTGCGGGACCGGCTCCAGCAAGGAACAGATAGATTTTTTGAACTTGGTGTTTATATTACTCTCTATGAAAATTCCCTGAGAGAGCTCGACGAAACAGAGAGCAAGATAAGAAGTATGCTAGAAAACCAGCTTATTTTCTCCCGCCCGGCAACATTTAGAATGCAAGAGGGATTTCTTTCAACTCTACCCTTAAATACCGACAAGTTAGTGGTTTATACCTCAATGAACACCGAACCCTTGTCCTCGACTTTTCCCTTTGTTTCATTTGACCTTACCTCCAATTCCGGAATACTCTACGGAATTAACACCCACAATAACTCGCTAGTTCTTTATGACCGTTTTGAATTGGAAAATGCCAATGCAGTTGTGTTCGGCAAATCTGGAGGAGGTAAATCCTACACCGTAAAATTAGAAATATTAAGAAGTCTGATGTTCGGAACCCAGGTCCTAGTAATCGACCCGGAAGACGAATACAAATATCTAGCCGAAACCGTCGGCGGCTCCAATGTTAAAATTTCTATTAATTCTCCTCATCACTTAAATCCTTTTGACCTGCCTCCACCAAAACCAGATGAGGCGCCGGCTGATATTTTTAAATCCCACCTTCTTAATCTAACCGGGCTTTTAAAACTAATCTTGGGAAATATGACCGCCGAGGAAGAATCCATTCTTGATGAGGCCTTAATTCAAACCTACGCCATAAAAGATATCACTCCGGAGGCAAATTTTACGAACAACGCCCCGCCAATATTATCTGACCTTCAGAACATTCTAGAAGGCTTAGCCGGCGCAGAGTCAATTGCGATTAGATTGAAAAAGTACTCCCAGGGGACATTCTCCGGGTTTCTAAATAACCCGACAAATGTTTCTTTAGAAAACCGTTTAGTAGTCTTTAGTATCCGAGATATGGAAGAAGAGTTACGACCAATAGCCATGTACCTGATCTTAAACCATATCTGGACTCAGGTGCGACGTGATTTAAAGAAAAGAATTCTTGTCGTTGACGAAGCTTGGTGGCTAATGAAGTATGCCATGGGCGCTGAGTTCCTTTTTAATATCGCCAAGCGAGCCAGGAAATATTACCTTGGCCTCACAACTATCTCTCAGGATATTCCTGATTTTATGGCCACACCTCAAGGAAAAGCAATCGTAACCAACTCGTCAATGCAGATACTCATGAAACAATCGGCTGCAGCTATAGACGTGGTGAAGCAAACATTCAACCTAACCGATGCCGAAAAATATTATCTCCTTGAGGCGCGGGTTGGATTTGGACTTTTATTTATCGGTCAGAATCACGTTGGTGTCAGAATTGTGGCCTCCTATGCTGAAGATCAGATAATTACTTCCGATCCGGCCCAGATACTAGAAGTGGAAAAAGCCAAGGCGGAATGGGCAAAGGAGCAAAGCTAGTTACTAGTGACTAGTAGTCAGTGGCTAGTTCTCGGGCTAATCACTAATCACTAATCACTAATCACTTCTTGGTAGATACCAACCAACAACTTTATGAAGAACTGGAAACTTCGGCCAATGAAGCTAGACGGAGGGAATTAGAGTTAGAAGAATTGAAAACAAGAGAAGCGACAGAAGAAGGGGGGTCGCTTCAAGGAACATGGGAAGAAGTAAGACGTGCCGATCAGCTTTATAGCCAACAGACGGCTTATCAAGAACAACAAGGACGGGATAGCAACCCACTATTTAGTGGCCCATCACTTTTTAAATATGCCCTGATTCTTCTTTTTTTTGCCGTACCAAATGATATTATTGATGCGATTGACGTTACTGGTCTCGGAATGATTTTTTCCTGGTTTATCTCGACATCTCTATCTGTGGTTACTTTGTTTCTGGTCTGGTTCACTGACTCAGAACTTAAAAGAGTCAAAAGTCACATGGCTAATCGAGGAAAGTATCAAAAAGTTTTGGCCAAAACAGCAACAAAAGTCGCCGCTAAGTTAACTAAATTTGCCCCTAGAAATCCTGTCGTAAAAGTGCTTGCCGGAACAATACTAGAGGTGATTCCCGTCATATCACTATTGCCCTGGTCCAGTATATCTGTCTTTCTAGCTTACACGGATGAACGCAAAACATTCAAAGAAGCTCGGGAGATAATGGAATTAGAGGAAGTGAGCCCACTTTCAGAAAGCGTTCCCGAAATGGTATAATTAAGGAACGACGGTGACAAAATACTGAGACCAGTGGGCCGAATGTATAGAAATAGTTTAAATAACATGAAAAGATTTTCAAAATTTTTAGTACTTGCTGTGGCTATAACCGCTTTTTTAATCGGATATTTACTCATTGGAGGTGATTTTGGTTCCGGCCCTAAACCAAAAACGGGAACTATACTGGACAAGTTCGACGGACAAGTTGCAAATAGTGACACTCCAAATACAGAAAGTGGACCCTCAATGCCTTTTCTTATTACTGACACAAGGATCGTATCTCTAACTAGTTCAAGAAATAAAAATAGCCTTCTCTATTACGAGAAGGGGACTGGCAAGTTATTCGAATTTAACTTGGACGAAAAAATGGAGAAAGTTATATCAGACACGGTTTTGCCTAATTTCATGTCCAGCGCCTGGTCACCCACCAGAAAAGAGGTTATCCAATCGTTCTACTCTCAAGCCGGTCAAGATTACAGACATTACAGTTTTAGTACCGGTAAAACAACCGGACTCGACCAGAATATACGATCCTTGGCTTTTTCTCCTGATGGTAATACGCTTGTTTACTATTACCTAGAGAAGAAAACCATAGACATTCTGGAAGAGTTGCCGACTAAACAAGCAGGAAAAATAATTATTTCCCAAACAGATGGTCAGTATCCTAAAAAAATATTAGATACTCGGATTAAAGACTTAGAAATATCTTGGCCGGCTAAAAATCAAATAATTCTTAAGACCGTTGACTCTGGAATTTATATTCTGACCGAGGAAGGCGGGCTTACTAAATTCATGGAGCCGACGGGCCTTCTTCAAGAGAGATGGTCTCAAAGCGGAAAAAAAATGTTGTTCTCGGGCCTTACTGATGAAAGAATGGAACCGTTACTTTGGATAAAAGATCTGGAAACTAGAGAAGAGAAACCATTAAACATAGCAGGCGAGGCCAGTAAGTGTGTCTGGAGTATTGATGATATAAATATTATATGCGCCTTGATGAAATCGCCTTCCGTAGATGAACTATATCAAATAAATACTAGCGATAACTCACAAGAACTTATTGCAGAACCGGAAATGCTCATAAAAGAGGTTCTATTGTCAGAGATAGAAGATTATATAATTTTCCAGGGCGCTTCAGATGAAAAACTCTACGGAATAAAGATCAGCGACTAGTCGCTGATCTTCCCTAAGCAAGGCTTCTGGAAAAGGTCCAAATCATTGCTTAAGGATAGGGCTTTATCACTATCCGTCGATTTGGTTCTGCTCCTATGCTCTCGGTAGCAATGTCGGGACATGAAGCCAACTCCATGTGGACTATTCTCCTCTCATAACCGGACATGGGGAATAACGACTCTGCCTTCTGGGTACTCCTGACTCTTGTTACAACTTGTCTTGCCATCTCAACCACATAGTTAGTTCGAGATTTTTTATAGTCATTTACATCAACAGTTATATTATATGCACCCTCTGTCTTTTTTAAAAACATGGCCCGTAAAACATGCTCTATCGATTTGAGGTTTTGTCCATTCTTGCCTATCAAAAACCTGGCATTATCAGGAGTATAAACAGAAACTAGAAAAGCCTTGCTACCCTTGTCATCGGTTTCATCTTTAACCTCTATCTGACACTCAAGGTCCATAAATTCAGCCATCTTCTTGAAGGTCTCGGCGAGTTGGTATTTAGTATTGTCTATATTCAAATCTTTCATATTTTAATCATATGTCGCTTCATACAAAATCAAAGCGTAAAACGCAAAGAGTAAAACAATAAATTAAAATTTAAAAATTGTACCATTACTTTGCATTTTTCTTTTTACGTTTTAATCTTTGTATCTCCACTTTATATACGTCTGCTCGGTCATAGAAAAAAGGGTTGTAGTAAGCCAGTAAAGCAACAATCCTGCCGGAAGGTTCCAGCCAATTATTATAATAATTACCGGGAAAAAATACAACATTTGACTATTCAAGGCCTGAACTTCTTTTTGGCTCGGGTCGCCTGAACCAGACTTCATCATTGCGGCGTTCTGTCTTAATTGTAAAAACTGAAAGCCTCCGGTCACGATAGCCAAAATAGCACTTTTTGCAGTTATATCCAAAAACCCAAGCGAGATCGGCTCTATCTGGCCTGGGTTACCAATAAAAGCATAAATCAAGCTCAGACTCTCTGGTTTAAAACCAGCCCCGAATGCTTGATACAGAGCTATCAGGATGGGAAGTTGAATTAACAAGGGCAAGCAACCGGCAAGGGGATTAACGTTATGCTCTTTATACAAGTTCATTATCGCCGCGGATTGAGCTTGAGCATTGTTCTTAAATTTTTCCTTTATCTCTTTGATCTTGGGGTTTATTTTACTAAGGGCTCTTTGGGATCTTATCGTCCGAACACTAAGAGGGAAGAAGAGAAGTCGGATGCCTACAGTAAGTGCAATGATTGCCAAACCAAAATCATGTCCGGGAATAACGTTGTACAAAAACATAACGGCATTAAATAACGGTCTATATAAAATTAAATTGTAGAACTCGATCATATTTAAAAAAGTTTCTAGGGAAAATCAACTCTGGGCTTAGTCCAGGGGTGACATTTAAAAATCCTGCTTGCGGAGCAAATAAGTCCTCTTTTTAAGCCATGTTTTGTTAGAGACTCTATGGCGTACTCGGAGCAAGACGGATAAAAGTTACAGCTAGGATAAAGCGGAAAACTGCTGGCGCCATGCCTAAGAAATAACTTGTTGACGGCTTGATAAATTTTTATTACTTTAACTGTAAATTTCGACATTGTTTTTGTGGGGCTATCTCAAGGTATTTTCAAGCTCCTTCTTGATTAAGTCCTCTTCACCTTGTTTACTAATCATAATTACAAAATCTCGACTACTGGTCATATTATTTTTTACATAAGAAACTCCTATCTCGGACAATACGCGCTTTAATCTGTTTCTGTCTACTGCCCTTGAATAAACTTTTTTAGGAATTACAAACCCAAAGCGGGGAAACCCAGACTCATTAGCTCTCCATCTAATAAACAAAAAGCTGCCCTTAACAGCTTTGCCCTCCTTAAATACTTTGTCAAAATCTAACTTACTAGTTAGCCGATACTTCTTGGATAAAGCCATAGAACTACTTAGACGGTTAACTTATAACGACCCTTCGCTCTTCTTCTGCTTAAGACTCTGCGACCAAATCTAGACCCCGCTCGCGCTAAAAAGCCGTGTTTTACTTTTCTTTTCTTCTTTTTTGGTTTATATGTCTGCGCCTTTGATACCGTCATATAGAATAAAGTCTATTATTTTTTTACCGTGGGGTCAACCCCACACATAAAAAGTGCTCTGCTTCGAAATTATTTAATTACACCGCTCTTTATGTGTAGGGTCAATATTGTAAATGCTTTTCCACTTGTTATAAACAACATATCCACGAATTCACACTGTTCAGCTATTTTTTAAAGCAGGTATAATTATTTATATGATGACTAATGAGGAACTATGGAAAGCGGTTTTGGGCAATATGGAGCTTTCTCTATCGAGAGCAAACTTTGTAACTTGGTTTAAAAGTACCGCCATTTTGTCTAAAGATAATCAATCAATCGTTGTTAGTGTTCCCAACGGCTTTATAAAAGAGTGGCTAGAAAATAAGTTTAATAAAAGAATTCTTGATTCTATTAGGACGTTTACGCCAGAAGTACGGGAGGTTAAGTATGTTATAGGGATTCCAAAGATAGATCTTAAACAATCCCTTCCTCTAATGGTTACGGATAAAGACCTAGAAGATAGATCGCTTAGCGACTCAGATAAAGATCTCGACAGAACAACAAATCTTAACAAAAAATATACGCTAGAATCCTACATCGTTGGTTCTAATAACGAATTGGCTTCGGCTGCCTCTCAAGCTGTAACCAAAAACTTGGGCAAACTGTACAATCCGCTTTTTATTTATGGTGGGGTTGGTCTGGGAAAAACACATCTTCTTCAAGCGATTGGCAATAAAATATGCTCTGACCAAAAAGATATAAAAGTTCTTTATACTCAAGCAGAGAAAATGACTGCCGATCTTCTCGAATCTATAAAAACTGGAACGATCGCCCAACTTAAAAACAATTACTCAAAACTAGATCTTTTAATAATAGACGACGTTCAATTTATCGCTGGAAAAGAGAGGACTCAGGAAATAATTTTCTCAATCTTTAACGAACTCCACGGCAAAAACAAGCAGATTATTTTATCTTCTGACCGTCCACCAAAAGCCATCCCGGCTCTTGAAGAGCGCCTAAGATCACGCTTTGAGGGTGGAATGATAGCTGATATTGGTGCTCCAGATTTTGAAACTAGATTAGCAATTTTAAAACTAAAAATGCTAGAAAAAAGAGCAGAATTTAGTAGCGAGATCCTTTCTTATATAGCTACAAACATTCAAAAAAACGTAAGAGAGTTAGAGGGGGCTTTAAACAGAGTTGTCGCCTTTAGCCAAATATACAATAAAGAACCCGGCCTAAAAGAGGTTAAAAACATCTTGACTACTTATCTAAACAGCCCCTACAGAAAAACTTCGTCTCAGACGGTTTTGAAAAACGTAGCTGACTTTTATAATCTCTCGGCAAGTGATCTAACAAAAAGAAGTCGAAAAAAAGAGTTTGTAAAACCTCGTCAAATTGCCATGTTTTTACTAAGAGAAGAAACTCAGCTATCTTTTCCGGAAATTGGACAAAAACTAGGTGGACGTGACCACTCAACGGTTATACATGCTTGTGATAAGATAAGAAAAGGAGAGAGCGTTGACGAATCAATAAAGCAGGAGTTGGTTTTAATTAAAGAGCGTATTTATAATTCTTTTGATGTGTAAATAACCTGTAGATATTTGGCGTATAACAAGTGTTTAGTTTGTGTAAAAAAAATTAATAGGTTGTGATTTATTTTAAGATAGATACTTATGCCTATATTATCCTCCCGCAGTAAATACTTTATCAACATTAATTTTATCCGGTAGTTAAGATGTAGTTTTGCAATTTACTGGTTTATTTTATACTTCTGGTTAAATTATAAACATATCAACCGTTTAATAATCTTAATATCTTTTATATATCTATATGAAAATAACTATTAACCTCAAAAATTTATCCAAAGCTTTGATGATGATCGAGAGGGTTATTTCTAAAAATCCAGCACTACCTATATTAAATAATATTCTTCTTAAGGTTGAAAATGGGAGATTAAAATTATCAGCTACAAATTTAGAAATAGGAGCAAACTATCTCCTAGGGGCAAAAGTAGATGAATCTGGAGAAATAGCAATTCCAGCGAGGATTTTTTCTGATTTTGTAAAAAACCTAGAAGGAGACAAATTAAACCTAGTTACAAAAAACAATAGTCTAAGCATTAACACCGAAAAATATAAGACACAAATACTAGGATTTAATCCTAGGGAGTTTCCTATTATACCCAAAATTAAGAGCGATATCTTATTCTCAATATCGTCTAAAATTCTAAAATCAGCACTCAATACTGTACTAGATTCAATGGCTATATCAGAAACTAGGCCGGAACTATCAGGTGCTTATGTTCAATTTAACTCAAATAAATTTACCTTAGCCGCCACCGATAGTTTTAGATTGGTAGAAAAAATATTTGAATTAAAACAGAAAAATAATTTATCTTTTATTCTACCTCGAGGAACGGTGATGGAATTGGTAAGGGTTTTAGGCGAATTAGACGAAGATATACAAATAAAATATGGAGACAATCAAATCTCTTTTTCTACCGACGACCTAGAACTTGTCTCTCGTCTTATCGATGGCAGTTACCCTGATTATAAAAAGGTTGTTCCTGAAAAATATATATCCAAAGTGCTTATTAAAAAAGATGAACTGGAAAAGAATATACGTTTAGCTGGTTTATTCTCGTCTAGTA
>CAZCYM010000017.1:0-4348 GCA_964502945.1 uncultured Candidatus Saccharibacteria bacterium | reverse complement strand
CGTCTAATATTGCTGACGTTAATCTTAATTGCGAGGACAAAACTACTACAATTACGGCTAAAAATGCAGACAAGGGAGAAATTCAGGTAGTCGTAGAGTCTTTACTAAAAAATGAACCGTTCAGTATATCCCTAAACCACTACTACTTGCTGGATGGTTTAAAAATAATACCAACAGAACATGCTGTTATAGAATATACAGGACCGGGCAGTCCTTTAGTAGTAAGGCCCGAGAACGACAACAAAGATCTAACTTATTTAATTATGCCGCTCAAACGTTAAGGTGCCTTATCAGATGTTCAAAAACCTTAACAATATAATTGAAAAAAGAAAGAAACTTTTAATTAAAAGCCGAGACCTAAATCAGGACACCTATAAAGAGATAAAAAACTTTCTAATTAAGGAGTTTGGTAAGAGCTTGGAGGGTTTCTCTTTTACTTTAAATTATCAAATCAAAGATAACAGCTTATCAATAACTACCAACAATAAGGTGCTAAGCAGTGAGCTCGCTATCCGCCTAGGATCTCTCAACGATTTTTTAAAAGATAAAGGGATTAAATTAAACAAAATACTAATAAGATAAACCCAATACAACTACTTCGAAACGATTTTCACAATGCCTGCAGGTAATACTGGGTAAAATCAATAAATAATGAATGATTTTGAATATCCTTGGTTGTACTAAAAATCGTCCAAGGTATTGTTCGAAGTAATTGTACTGGGTAAATTGTAGTATTTTCTAACGGCCCATTCCCAGTTATCAAACTGAGAATCTAGCTTTGGTTCAATTGGAGAAGATAAACTAAGAGGATTAGCCCTATCTACATAGTAAAGAATAGTATGAATGTCTTCTGTTGATCCTTGCTGTGGATAGTAATGACCGCTAAGCATTATCTTGCTAGTAAAAACCGGATCAGGCCTGTTAAAACTCTCAATCGGAGCTTTTTCTAGAGCCTTAAGCATAAATTCGTGCCACAGCGGTCCAGAAGCGCTTATACCTGCACCGGCTTGAGTCATAGATTTATTATCATTATTTCCAGCCCAAACTCCAACCGCGATAGATGGGGAGTAACCAATAACCCAAGCGTCTCTATTCTCTTGAGTAGTTCCCGTTTTAGCGGCTATTTCTCTGCCGGGTATGAATAGAGAATTATTATAGCCAAAAACTGGAGCTCGAGCATTGTTATCAGAAAGAATATCAGTTACTAACCTAGCCGATTGCTCATCCAGGACTCTTTTTGGTTCTTCTTTATATTCCTCCAACACCTCTCCTTTGGCGTTTTCTACTTTTTTTATAAATAGCCAAGGATGTCTAATGCCATCGTTAGCAAAAATCCCATAAGCGGAAACAAGATCAACAAGTTTTACCTCGGCTCCGCCTAGAACTAATGACAGGCCAAAACGAGAACGATCTTGCAGGGTTGTAATGCCCATGGCCTCGGCCAGATTAATTGTGTCTTCTACTCCGGCCAGATAGAGCATCTTAACCGAGGGCACATTCAAAGATTGACCGAGGGCATTTCTTAAAGTCACAGGTCCTCTAAATCGGCCGTCATAATTGTTTGGACTATAACAGTCTAGGTCGTACTCATCTTTTTCACCAAGAGAGTCGGGGGAACAGTTCGGGTTAAATTCTGTTTTTACATCATGAAGAATGGTTGTGTCAGGATAACCTTTCTGAAAGGCAACAGCATAAGCAAAGGGTTTAAAAGCCGAACCAGGCTGTCTTTTGGCGGTTGCTACATTAAAGTTACCCTCAGCTTCTATGTCAAAATAGTCGCTGGAGCCAACCAAGGTAACTATCTCTCCAGTTTTAGGGTTTAGGGCTACCAAGGCAGCATTGTCGGCTTTATATTTTTCTTTGTTTGTTTTGGAATATTTTAGCACTGATTCCTCCGCAAATTTTTGAAGATCGGCATCAAGAGTAGTGGTTACTTTAAGACCGTTGTTCTCGATGGCACTTTCTCCATACTTGGAGACAAGATATTCTTTAACCATTATGACAAAGTGGGGGGCGGCTATTTTTTCTATACCCGGAGTCAATTTTATCTCCTCGCCAAGACTAGTTTCCAAATCTCGGGTAGTAATAAGGCCAAGCTCACCCATTCGTTCCAAAATCATGTCTTTTTTAGCGAGAAGTTCTTTGACGTGGTTTCCATAGGGAGAGTAGTAAGTGGGTGCCTTGGGCAGAGCAGCTAAAAGCGCAGACTCGGCTAGAGTTAAATCTTTGGCTGATTTATTGAAAAAAGTTTTACTTGCCGATTCAACTCCATAAGCGTTAGAACCGTAAGGAATTTGGTTTAGATACATCCAGAAAAGCTCGTCTTTACTAAAACGACGCTCAATTTCTATTGTTAAAATGATTTCCTTTAATTTCCTAGAAAATGTCCGCTCGTCGCCAAGGAGGGCTTTTTTAACCAGCTGTTGGGTTATTGTTGAACCGCCTTGAGAAATACCAACCCCTTCTATGTTTTTTATAAAAGCTCGAGCTATACCTCTAAAGTCAATCCCCTTGTGATTATAAAAATCGCTATCTTCTGAGGCTAGAGTGGCATATTTAATTGAATCTGGCACCTGTTCCCAGGGGATAACCGTTCTCTTCTCTTCGCCATGAATATCATAAAGCAGAACTTCTCCGGTTGCGTCGTATATTTTTGTAGACTCACCGATTTTACGAGTCACAATTGATTCCGGGTCGGGTATTGTTCTTTGGAGGTAGATAAAGTAAGAAAGAAAAATAATCGCTCCGGTAACAAAAAACCACACAAAGAGTGTGAAGATTGATCTAATCATGCGCCTAGTTCGAAATCGCGGCTTTTTAAGTTTTTCTACGGTAAATTGCGGAAACATTATCTGTAAAAGATTAACATAAAAACCCAGTATTTACAAGGATAATAATAAAATATATCATTTAGAGGTATGACGGAAACAATAATAGACAAAACAAAAATAGACACCGTCTTTAATAGGGGGGTGGTTAAAGAAATCTTACCTTCAAAAGAAGGGCTTTTTAATAAACTTTACGCAGGAGATAGGTTAAGAATTTATATTGGAGCTGATCCAACCTCTAAATCCTTACATCTGAGTCACGCCAAAAACTATATGTTTTTGGAAGAACTTCGTCAGCTGGGCCACGAGGTAATAATCTTGGTGGGTGATTTTACGGCTCAAATAGGAGATCCTACTGGTGAAAATACGGCCAGAAAACAATTAACCAAGAGAGAGGTTCAAAAGAATGTTAAAGAATGGCTGATTCAAATTAAACCGTTAATTAACTTCGATGATAAAAGTAATCCACCCCAGGTTCTTTATAATAGCCAATGGCTTGCGAGATTAAATTTAGAAAAAATAGTTTCTCTATCGGCTAATTTTACTGTCCAACAAATGATTGTTAGAGATATGTTTCAAAAAAGATTGGAGAAAGACGAACCAATTTATCTGCATGAATTTTTGTATCCCCTAATGCAGGGGTATGACAGTGTGGCGATGGAGGTTGACGCAGAATTATGCGGCACAGACCAAATTTTTAATGCTTTGGCAGGAAGGACCCTGCTTAAACGCTTGAAAAATAAAGACAAATTTGTGATAGCGGTAAATTTAATGGAAAATCCAAAGACCAAAGAACTAATGTCTAAAAGTAAGAGTAGGGGCGTGTTTCTTTCATCTCCGCCCAACGAGATGTTTGGGGCAATAATGGCTCAACCCGACGAGATGATCGAAACATTGTTTATCAATGTAACAAGAATCCCGCTTTCCGAGAAAGATAAAATTACAGCCCTAGGGCCTCGAAAGGCCAAGATGCTTATTGCTCAAGATATAGTCAGAAGGTTTTACGGAGAGACAAAAGCGAAAAAAGCTCAGGATGAATTTGAAAAAGTTTTTTCCGAAGGAAAAAATCCGGAGGAGATTAAAGAGGTAGAAAATAAAGAAAATATAACTCAAACAATAGTTGCGTCAGGCGCGGTGACGTCTAACTCCGAAGCAAAAAGACTAATAGATCAGAAAGCCGTGAAAGTTAACGACCAGGTAGTTAACGATTGGGGATACAAACTTAAGAAAGGAGACATAGTAAAAATAGGCCCTCGGAAATTTATAAAAATAGAATAAAACCGTCCGCCAGCTGGCGGACGGTTTTATTAGCTAGTTCTTCCAGCCATCCTCGTCCTCTTCCTCGTCCTCATCTTCATCTTCTTCATCATCTTCTTCCTCATCTTCATCTTCTTCGTCCTCGTCGTCAGCTACTACCGGATCTGTTGGCTCATCTTCAACTCCAAAAACTTGAATCTGAGCATATTTTAATTCTTCGACCATCTTGGCTAAATTCGAAGCACGAAATCCTAAATCCGAAA
>CAZCYM010000016.1:466-12675 GCA_964502945.1 uncultured Candidatus Saccharibacteria bacterium | reverse complement strand
GTAACCCCTCACACTCTTAAATATTCTTGGAAGAAATTAGACTGGTGTCTTTGTTTGAGTGAAAGCAGAACAGATACTAATACCGCCAAGTTCTCAGCTGTCCTTTTAGTTAGCGAGCCAAAAGAAATTTTGCGTTTAAGTACTAAATGGCGTAGCGATCTTTCAGCTTGGTTGTTGGTCAATGGAATCTTGGGATCGGTTAAGCAAGTTAAATATTTAGATATATTTTTCTTGAGCGTAATCTTAATACGGACCATCTTTATCGGATCGTTTGGCCTTACCATTGAAAGATCGGCTAATCTGTTAGAAAACTCTTCATGTTTTTGAGAATTTCTGTCTTGTTTTAAATCTTCATATATCAGACAAAGCTTGGCATATTCTTCTTTGCAGTGTTGCCTTTGCTTATCATCAATTTCTTTGGATCCAGCCAGGTCTCTAAATTTCCTAATTAAATGAGCCCAGCAAAGTTGATGCTTCTTGAGTTTGCGATAAGCTCCATAGTCATCAGTGACTACTAAGCCGTCAAAATTTTCTCCAAGCAGTTTGTCGGCATTGCCCTTGCCCCTTGATTCACCGACCAGAAAAACACTGTCTTCGCTTTGAGCTCCGCTCATGACCCAGGCATATGATCTATCCTTATCAATGAAGAGCCGCCAGCCAGTTTCATCTAAATGGACAATCGGCTCGCCACGTATTTGCTCTTTTAATCTCTCATAGAATGGTCTAAGATGATTAGCTTCTCGGTCTAATATCTTGGCAATTTCACCTTGAGAAATGTGAATTTGATATGTATCCTGTAAAATGTTCTGTACCTGAGCAAAGGAGAGCCGACACATTATTGATAAATAGCAGGTATATTTCTGTACATTCTCTCCCAGAATTACCTTGTGATTAGGCAGAGGAATAGCTGATGATTGTTTTTTACACTGAGGACAATACCCTTTTTCAACAATATGCTTTCTGATAACCTTCTTGGCTGGTATTGGGATATCTTCCTCATAGAATACAACAGTCTGCCTCTTGGTCAGCTCTGAACCGCAGAAGCAGTGATCTATGGGGTGAGATTCAATTTCTGTTACCTCATCTTCTTTTGGCATTGGCCTGCGATAGGAATCGCTTGATCTGGATACTATCTGTTTAGGTGAAGTTGGAAAGTCCTCGTCTTCCTTATCAGATTTCTTCCTTTTCTTGCCGAATATTATTGTTCTTAGTTCTTCAATCTGGAGTTTTAGATCTTCTATCATCTTGGCCTGATTCGCTGTAAGTTGTTTGTAGGTTTCTAATTGCTCTCGCTGAGTTTTAATCAGCTGATCCTGAGCTTCAATCATTTCTCTGGCATTTGCATGCAATTTCTTGAGATTTCTCCACTCAATCATTCTTCCCCTTATCTCTTCGTAGCTTAACTTAAACATGTGGATATTATCCCATATATCAGACAATATTCCTTGACGAGTTGTCCACAATTAGATGGTTAGAATGATGAGGGTGTGAGGGGTTACGTCACGCCGACTTGACAAAGATAGTAAAATAGATTACAATAGCAACACGCTGGGTGGTCAAAAAACCCGGCGGATCGGGGCAAATACGCCCCAAAACACCGCAGGAGGAAGGAAAAATGTTGTCGAAATCTCGCTCTGAAAGGCCCGATTGTCATAAAAATAGGGGCAAGAAGAGAAGGTTCACGACAATAACCCAATCGCCTCCTGTAAGACAGGAGGGTGAGATGGGAGCCGGATAAAATAAAAAGAGACGCTTCAATCAAGAATCAGGGGTCAAGTCAGAGTCAGAGGAAAAGAAAAATTTAAAAAATGATCAGATCCAGCTGACCCTATGGACTTGCCGTCGCACATGCGACGGCTTTGTTTTTATACAGAGATTATCTCAAACTATTCCAGAGAAGCTCAAAAACAGATCGAAGAGAATCAGCCATTTCTTTGTGCTCAATGACTACACCAGAGATTTTACCCTTAAGAGCCATAATTGCTATTTTATCCCCAAAAATAGTTATATCCGAACCAAGAGACAGTTTATCTTTCGGAACATATTTTGACTCGCGCAAAAATTCCTTATCAGCTTCCTTGAGAAAATCTCCCTTACTGGATGTATAAATCAGCTTGGATGGGATTCTTTTTTGAGCTCTTTTTGAAGAATAAGCGGAGGAAAAATTAGGAAATAGTTCCATCACACTATCAAAATCGGATATACCATAAATAAAATCGGCTTTTGATTTCAAGAACTCTCCCTGAATTTTGAGAATACCTTCTTTGCCTTCAAAAAACCTAACTTGAGGTTTTGAGTCAGAAAGATTAAAAAGACTGGTAAGCTCCGGCAAAAACTTTTGAAGTTCTTCTTTCTTTTGTTCAAGCTCGGTTTTTTGCCGGTCAATGATAGACTCAAGTTGTTCCGGAGATTCAGCAATAAATAACTGCTTTTTACCTTTAGTTTGAGTACTGGCAAGACCCATCTTTTTAAGAGATTCGATCTGAACATAGGTTGTTGGACGATTAACGCCGGCTTTGGCAGAGATCTCAAGGACGGTGGCTGAACCGAGCTCAAGCATAGCCATATAAACTTTGGCTTCATTATCCGATAATCCCAAATTTTTAAGTTGATTTATCACTTTCATATTATAACACTTTTTACTAATAAAGTAAAGCACCGAGTTGCCTCGGCGCTTTACGATATTTTAATGTTTTTATAAACTATTGAGATCACTATCAATGGATTCAAACTCTGCATCAACATTACCTAAATCGGTTTGCTGTATCTCGCCACTTAAAACTGCATCTTCTCTGGCTTCTTGGTTAATTTGAGGCTGGCCAATAACTGGTGCTTCGACTTTCATTTTAGCAACATACCACCAGATAACGAAAAGGGTAATAACTGCCCCGATCGTAATACCGACTATAGTCCAGTGACTCTTCTTCTGGACAAACTCCTCCATTACTAGCTTAGCAAATTTCGGTTCATTACTTTGTGTTGAATTTAGTTCCATTATTTTATTTATTTAAATTTTATTATCGAGCAAATACCAGCTATCTACGGCGTCACTGAAGGCGAGGGAGTTACGGAAGGAGTAACACTCCCCCGAATACCGGCCAAAGTCCGAGCCGCTTCATGAACTGCTTCTTTTGCCTTTTTAACCGTTTCGTAAACAGCTCTCAGGTCAGCATGCAGAGCTTGTCGGGCCTTACCTACATCAATGCGCAATTTATCTTCGGTATTTACTGTCAAAGTATATGTTTTGCCAGCCTGAGCTTCAACAGCTATTTTAGCACTATCGATAGCAGTTTGAGCGGAAACAACGGCTGTATCAACCAACGAAATATCAATGCCATCAATCTCGGCCCTGTCCGCCCTTTCACTTATTCTAGCTAAAATATCTTCCAGTTTTTCTAAAACATTCAAGAAGTGCTTTGTCATTTTATCGTTCAAAGCATCTAAGCTCTTATCAATTTTCTCAACTACCTGTTTCTTGTGCTCGTCTTTAATGGTCTTTAAGCGTTCTTTTAACACCTCTCTCTTTACTTGAATTCTATCTTTTAATTCTTCCCGTTTAGTCTCGAGGCGCTGTTTTAAATCTTCTCTTTTTTCTTCCATTTTTTGCTTCATTTCCTCTCTTCTAGATTCCATCTCCTGCTTCATAGATTCTTTCTTTCCCTTCATTTCTTCTTTTGCAGTTTCTTTAGTTTCTTTCATCTCCTCCTTTTTTTCCTTCATCTCCGCATGCATTTCTTCTCTTTTTTGTTTAACCTCTTCCTTTATTGGAGTTCTGGTAGGTTTTACCGAACGAGTTGGCGATACATCTTGAGCAAAAGCAGACAAGGTTAAAGCAAAACCGGCTAAGGAAACAGCTGATAATTTTATAAATTTATTCATCGTTAAATATATAATACCTAAAAAACCAAGCCTCAACAATTATGGGTTGTTGATAACCAGATATGATCCGATGATAGCCGCAGTTTCTGCACGAAGAGTTGTCTTACCAAGACTAATTATTTCAAAGCCGGCAGTTCTAGCAATTTCAAGTTCTTGAGCCGTCCAGCCGCCTTCTGGGCCGACCCAGACAGAAATAGCTTTTAGGTTACAGATGTTAGGTTTTAAGTTTAGTAAATTAATACCGGAAATATCAAGAAATATATTAGTACTGCCCACGGCCATAGCTCCAACTGCTTTTTCAAAATCGATTGGATTATGCAAAACTGGGACAACTCCACGGCCTGATTGCTCAGCCGCTTCTTTTATAATTTTTGCCAGACGTTCTTTGCGAATATCTAGCTTAACAGTCCGATCTGTAATCAGCGGGATGATTTCCGTAATACCAACTTCGGTCACCTTTTGAACTACTAATTCAAAATTTTCCCGCTTTAAAATAGAGCAATATAAAATAACCTGCTTCTCTGGCTCATTTTTATTGACACTCACCCCTTTAATCTCGACTTCAATGTAATCTTTTCCATATTCTTTTACTTCAGCGATCCCTTCGCTCATCTTTCCATCGCAAAGAATGACTTTTTCTCCCACTCTTAACCTCAGAACACTTCTAAACTGGTTAAGAAGTTCTTTGTCCTGTAACTTTAGGCCACCCGATCTTATATTAAAATCCCCGATAAAACGGTGTGTTTTCATAATAAAAGACCCCATCTGCCAACTGGCGGAGGGGCTTTTCGCTATTAAACTTCCCAAAGACCATCGAAGTCGGCAAGATAAATTTTAATATCTACTAAATCAAAACCTTCTAGTGAGAGAAATACTGCTAAATTCTTTTTGGCTTTTTCCAGCTGATCCATTAAAAACTCATCCAGATTCAAAACCGATGAAAGATCCCCATAGGCACCACAATCCTTATGAATCATTAGAATCACTAACCCGGCCCCGTGAAGCTTTATTGATTTTAATATCTGATCTTCAACGTATCGAACTCCATCTGTCTCATCTGCTAAATCCTTTGCTCCGCCGGCTACCTTGATTAAATCAACATTCTTAAGACCAAACTGATTTAACTCACCTAACAAACCGGTAAATCGGTCATCAAAGCACCAAACAACACAAGCATCGGCCTCGTAATGTTTTTTGGAACTCTTGAATTTTATGACTTGTTTCATATAGCTCCCATAATAAAAGTACCGTCTATAACTGTACTATAAAAACTCTATCTGGCAAGTATTGTCGCCCGGTTATCTTCCCCGATCTCAAGAAAGCCGGATTCAATATTAAAACTAAGCTTATCGCCACCTTTTTTAATTACAACCGCCTCGCCTTTTTTTAGCGCAGTAATTAAGGGCCGATGATTATCAAGCACAGTAATTTCGCCCGAAGTTGTCTTCAAATTCAACGAAGAAACTTCGCCGTCAAATTCCAAACCTTTTAATGAGATAACATTTAATTTCATAATCGCTAAAATTATTTTTTGGAGATAACTAAAAGACTGCCATAATCATCGCCGTCTGAAGTTTCTGTCTTTTCTAGGACAAAACTCACATTATCCATACTTTTTAAAAAGTTTTTAATAATATTCAGCTGTTCGTTTTCTACAGGAAAAACCCGGATAACACCACCCGGCTTCAGAACCCTCAACATTTCTTGCAAAGTTTCTGATACTTCTGATGGGTTTCTATAGTTAAGATAATAAGGCACCGAATAAAGAGCATAAATATGATCGAATACATTATCTACGAAAGGAAGGCTAGCAGATAAGCCTGCAGCTGTTTTGGTTTCGGGATTTTTTCTTCCCCGAATCCTGGCTTCTTTATGCGGCTTAGCAAACAAGTTATCAATATCTTCTGCCTCGCTTAATCCCAGCCTGGGATCCAAAGATACAATTTTTGATTTTAGGTTAAGCTTTCGGACTTCTTTGGCAAAATTCTGCTCAGTTCCAGCGCCTAGATCCAGTATTAAAGAATGGGGATCGTTAAGCTCATCTTCCGATATGTTGAGCAATTCCATATACCTTGTAACTCCTCTTTCAGTAAGAGTAGTTTTGTCTTTATGTATGTTAAAACTCTCCGACATAATATTTTACTCCGTTAATGACCCTTTCATATAAAAGAAATCCTCGGGTTTATCATCGTATTGGCCGTCTATGATGGCCTTAAAATCTTTGACTGTTTGTTCTATCGAAACAAACTTGCCTTCCCGGCCGGTAAATGCCGCCGCCACAGAAAACGGCTGGGATAAGAATTTCTGTACTCTTCTGGCTCGATTAACAACCTTCTTGTCTTCATCTGACAATTCTTCCAAGCCTAATATGGCAATAATATCCTGTAATTCTTTGTATCTTTGAAGAGTTTGCTGAACCTGCCTAGCAACTTGATAATGTTCCTCGCCCACTATTTTCGGATCTAGGGCACTTGAGGTTGAGCCCAGAGGATCGACTGCCGGATAAATACCAATTTCGGTTAATTGACGGGACAAAACGATTGTCGAGTCTAAATGAGCAAAAGTTGCTGCCGGTGCCGGATCGGTAATATCATCGGCTGGAACATAAATCGCCTGAACAGATGTAATCGAACCATCTTTAGTCGAAGTAATTCGCTCCTGTAAAGCTCCCATTTCTCCGGCTAGTGTTGGTTGGTAACCAACTGCTGATGGCACTCGACCCAACAAAGTTGAAACTTCTGAGCCAGCCTGTGAAAAACGAAAAATATTGTCAATAAAAAGCAAGGTATCTTTTCTTTCTTCGTCTCGGAAATATTCAGCCATCGTCAATCCGGTAAGAGCAACTCGCAAACGCGCTCCGGGAACCTCATTCATCTGACCAAAAACAAGGGCGGTTTTATTTATAACTCCGGACTCTTTCATTTCATGGTACAAATCATTTCCCTCTCTGGTTCTCTCCCCCACTCCGGCAAAAACAGAAACACCCCCTGAAACCTGAGCAACATTGTTGATTAATTCCATAAGAAGCACGGTCTTTCCGACTCCGGCGCCACCAAACAAACCAATTTTTCCTCCTTTAATGAACGGCGCCAGAAGATCAATGACTTTAATTCCCGTAGCAAAAACTTCCGTCTTGGTTGATTGCTGATCTAGAGTAGGTGCAGAGCGATGAATGGGCCAATGTTTTGTGAATCCGGTATCTGCTCCATCAATTCGTTCTCCTAGTACATTGAATAATTTACCGAGAACTTCTTGTCCGACCGGCACGCTAATCGGCGCCCCGGTATCTATTACTTCCTGTCCACGATATAAACCGTCCGTAGAAGCTAGAGAAACGGCCCTCACTCTTCCAGGTTCAAGATGTTTCGCCACTTCTAATACGATGGTGCCCATCGTAGTTTCGATTTTTAACGCATTCAAAAGAGCCGGCATTTTAACATCCTCTTGAAATTCGACATCCACCACCGGTCCAGTTATTTGTGTTATTTTACCGTTCATACTATTAGTTTAGTGCACTGACGGCCGATGTTATTTCGATTAGCTCTTTCGTAATTCCAGCCTGACGCGCCTTATTATACTCTAAACTAAGTTTTCCAGAAAGTTCTTTGGCGTTGTCCGAGGCCGTCTTCATTGCCACCATTCTGGCTGAATGTTCCGAAGCATTGGCCTCCAGAACCAAATGATAAACCTGCATCCTGACTAAATGATCAACCAATCCCTCAATCAACTCTTTTGGTGATGGTTCAAAAATATAATCTGGTGCTGAATTTTGAATTTTGTCCGCCGGCTGGCGGATTGAATTTCTAATTTTCGAATAAAGGCCATATTCAGGAACAATCTCGGCAATAGTTTGTTTAATCTTAACCAAATCAACCGGTAAAACCTGCCTCATCAGAACTTCTTGTTTCAGAGTTGATCGAAAATGAGTCGAGATAGTAATCACCCTGTCCCATTCTCTGTTTAAAAAACCTTTTATTAAAATATCGGCCAACTGATCGGTTTCTTGCGGTTCGATAAAATCCCCAAATCCAGAAAACTGGCCAGCTAGACTAAGTTTTTTCTTATTAGCATAAGCTATCGCCTTCTTTCCTACGGCCAATGTAGCGACTTGCGATGTCGCTACATTGGATAAATTATCATAGGACTTTAAAAATGAGTCGGCCAGACGTAACACTTGAGAATTAAAAGAACCGGCAAGACCCCTATCGGAAGTAACGATGACTAAAAGCGTCTTTTTAACTGGCCTTGCCTGGAATAAGACTGTTTTAACTGGGGCATATTGGCCAAGAACAGACAGTAACTGAAGGGCTTTAAAAGCATAAGGCCGCGAATTCAAAGCCACCTGCTGGCTCTTTCGCATCTTTGTAGCCGCCACAACCTCCATCGCTTTCGTGATTTGTCCTATATTCTTAACGGCTTTTATTCGGTTTTTGACTTCTATTATTGACATTTTGATTAAATATATTAAAGTCTATCATTGATACGAAAGGAGTTTGACATGACCAAACTACAGACAGTACTTAGCACTTATTTATCGAATCATCCTAGCGGCGAACGTGACCTTGCTAATGAATTCCAGGTTGCACCTTCAACGGTAAAGCGTTGGGCAAGTGGCACAGCTCATCCACATCCACGTTTGGCTCAGATGATAATCGACTTCTGTCAAAAGCAAGTCTGAGCAATAACTTACCTTGGCCCAACTCTTCGGAGAAGGGCTTTTTGTTTAGCGAAGGGGTGACCCGACTGGGGACCCCATGGACACGGAAATTTATTGAGTATCCATGGGGTGAGGAGGGGCAGGACCCCGAGCTAAACGCCTTTCAATTCATTCAAAAAACTTTTTAACCTACTCTCTGTCTCCTCATCCATCTGATTCGTCTCTCTGATTTTTTTCAAAATATCGCCGTGCAGTTTTTCGAGGTTATCTATAATTCTATCGGAAACGGGACGGACCTCTTCAACTTTCACATCATCCAAATATCCATTCGTGGCCATATATATTGCCACAACCTGTTTCTCGAATAATATCGGATCATTATCAACCTGTTTCAAAATTTCGGTCAGCCGTTGGCCTCTGGCAATTTGGGCTTTAGTATTATCATCCAAATCCGAAGCAAATTGAACGAAGGCTTGAAGCTCCCTGAACTGGGCCAAATCCAATCGCAATTTACCGGAAACTTTTTTCATTGCTTTTGTTTGAGCCGAAGAACCGACACGAGACACGGACAGTCCGGCATTGATAGCCGGCCTTAATCCTTTGTAAAATAAATCTGATTCAAGATAAATCTGTCCATCGGTAATAGAAATAACATTGGTTGGAATATAGGCCGAAACATCGCCTAATTGGGTTTCGATTATGGGCAAAGCAGTCAATGAACCGCCGCCGAGTTCTTTATTTAACTTAGCCGATCTTTCAAGCAAACGAGCGTGCAAATAGAAAATATCTCCAGGATAGGCCTCACGTCCCGGTGGTCGACGCAACAACAATGATAGCTGTCTGTAAGCATCGGCATGTTTTGATAAATCGTCATATATAACCAAGGCGTCCTGACCATTATCCATGAAATACTCCCCTATCGCCGCCCCAGCGAACGGAGCAAGATACTGAAGTGAAGCAGGACTAGAAGCCGGAGCCGAAACGATGATTGAATATTTAAGCGCATCTTTTTCTTCAAGAAGTTTAACTATCTTAGCAACTTTAGAATTTTTCTGGCCAATGGCAACGTAAATACAAATAACCCTCCTTCGCCCCCCGGGGGCTTCGGCGGGCAAGCCTGCCCCTCCAGAATCTTGGCCCTGATTGATAATGGTATCAAGAGCAATTGCAGTTTTTCCGGTCTGCCGGTCGCCTATTATTAATTCTCTCTGGCCACGACCGATAGGTATCATTGCATCAACGGCTTTAATACCAGTATGAAGCGGTGTATTTACTGATTCCCGAGAAACAACATCAGGTGCTCGACGCTCAAGTGGGTAATCCTTACTATTCTCAGGATTAGTAAAAATCACTCCCTTATTGTCCAGCGGATTTCCGAGAGGGTCGACAACCCGACCGAGAAGTTCCTGCCCGGCTTTAATTGAGACAACTTTGCCAGTCTGCTTAACTCTGTCGCCTACTTTAACCTTCTGAGCATCACCGAGAATAACTGCCCCGATAAAACTTTCTTCCAAATTAAAAGCAATCGCTGCCACCTCTCCGCCATGCGATTCAATATTCAAAAGTTCTTGGCTCAATGCCTTTGATAATCCGGAAATTTTGGCGATCCCGTCACCGACTTCAGTCACCAAGCCAACATGCTCAAACTGAGTATCATCTTTATAGCCAGCGATCTCTTTCTTTAATTTTTCTATGATTTCGTAAGACACTTATTTAAATAATTTATTTAACTTGCTCTGCAAAGAGTTATTTAGTTCACTTTCGCCATCAATCGTAATACGAACTCCGGCCACCAATTCAGGATTTATTTTGAAATCAACATGATCTTTCTCGGAAAAACTATGTTTTAGCTTTTCTTTTTTCAGGGCCAATTCTCTAGCCACTTCCACATTCACCCATTTTCCGCCCTTTTCGTTCACGAGTTTTTTGTAGACGGCCTCAAGAATTTTCTTTGAATGTTTGATATCTCCTGTTTTTTTCAATAATTTTAAGAAACCCTCTACGGCTTTTTCACGAGAAGTTGTTTTAGCAATCTGGCTAAACGCACCCACATAATTGTTTATTGAATATTTCATAGTTTTCAATTTTATCCACATTTCCCTTGACATTAACTATTGGTTTGCTATACTTTAAATATCAATACGAAAAGGTCCCTTTTTGAGTTTCGTCTCATCGGGGGCCCTTTTCATTTCAACTCCAATCTTGCCCGCATTTCTTCAATAAATATGTGATTTTCTCGCGCTTCACGCTTTAACAAGATAGAACACCATTGCCGATTAGGACTAATAAGATAGGCTAATTTATTTATTTTTCGCAAATACTTAACAAGGCACTGAAAATCACCATCACCTGTCACAATAACTGCTTTATCATAATTATCAATATCGATCATGGCTTGTAAAACTAATTCGGCATCACAATTGCCCTTTACCTCTCCATTTTGATTTGGAAGGGTGGGTTTGAAAATCAATGTATATCCCATATTCTGGAAATCTCGGTACATATCTTGATTGCCAGAGATATATCCCATAAACATGTATGCTCTTTTAACACTATATCTTTCAGCAAGAAGTTTTCTAAATTTCATAAAGTCCAATTTCCAACCTAATATCTCAATCCCTTTGTATATATTTGTATTATCTATAAAAGCAAAATTGTTTCTGTCTTTCAACATAATTGTTTATGGAATACCTCATAAAAACTTATTTACGCATATTGAGCCAAATTTTCTTAAAAATAGGTATTGTAAGTGTAGAAAGCATAAATGCTAACGCTGGTACTACAGCATTAAGCCATGGGTTTTCAATTTTAATTGCCCACATATATACACCCATTGCTAAATAAGTAAAGACGACTAACAAAACCCTCCGAGTTAAACTTGTTTCCCATGCCTTATCTAATTCCACTTTCTCGTTTCTTTCTTCAATTTTTTGTATTTTTTGTTCTAAATTTTCCATACTACATACTACCTGCTACTTACTACCATTTTGCTAACCGCTTCTTCTATCAATTTTTCATCGACTTGTTCCGGTTTTAATTGAACTGTCTTAATTATTGCCTCTTTAACCAGCTGTTTGGCTTCGGCTGAAACTTTCGCCATTTCTTCTTTTTCTTTGCGCTCTGCGAGAAGCAAAGTCTCGTGTAGAGTTTGTTGGGCTTTCTTGTCAGCTTGCAGAGCTATCTCTTGGGCTTTTTTCTGGGCAATTCTTTCAGCTTCAGAAATAATAGCCACTGCTTGGGTATCAGCTTCTTTTATTATTCCAACTTTTTCTTCTTCTGCTTGTTTGATTATTTGTTCGGCTTTTTCTCCACCCTTTATGCCTAATTCGATTTTCTTCCTCCGCTCTTCGGTTATTTTCATCAGTGGCTTGTAAACAAACCTTGTTAGAACAATAAGCAAAATTACAAAATTAACTCCTTGGGCAAGGAGAAGTTTCCAGTCAATACCCAACTGAGAAAAAAGCTCTGTCAAAATAAATTCGAAATTCGAATATCTAAATCCTAAACAACTTTCCATTTAACATTTTCCAATTTCCATTGAGTTATCATTGATTCATTTATTCATTTTCCGAAAATGACACAATGGCCAAATGATAAATTAATGGTAAATGGTAATTGTTAAATGATAATTTAATTTGTTTTGGATTTCGGATTTAGTGCTTCGGATTTTTTT
>CAZCYM010000016.1:0-456 GCA_964502945.1 uncultured Candidatus Saccharibacteria bacterium | reverse complement strand
TTTAAACAAACTTGAGTATCAGCGCCACCACCAACCCATATATAGCTATGGCTTCCGCAAAGGCCAAAGCCAAGATCATGGCTGTCTGGACCTTTGGTGCGGCTTCGGGATTGCGACCGATTGCTTCAGCGGCTTTCGCGGCGATTTTACCGATAGATAAAGCTGGAGCAATTGTCCCAACGCCCATAACAATGGCTATCGCCAACAATTTCATTGATTCTTCATCCACGTTTTTAAGAAATTTTTAATTTCTAATTTTCAATTTTTATTGAATGTCTTAATTTTTAAATTAAAAACATTGAAAATTGATTGAAAATTTTAAATTGAAAATTGTAAATTGACTAATGTTCTTCGACCTGATGTGACACCGACATAGCAATAAATACCAGGGTCAGCATCGCGAAAATAAATGCCTGGATAAAACCGACAAATACTTCTAAAAATAAAAATGGCAAT
>CAZCYM010000015.1:0-13078 GCA_964502945.1 uncultured Candidatus Saccharibacteria bacterium | reverse complement strand
GGGGGCGATTCATAGAGCGGGACCCATAATTTGTTAACTAAATTGAGGTTAATTTGGTTATTTGTACGAAGACAAAAAGTAGGTCTAAAAACGGGAATAGTTAAACAATAATGCTTTTACTAATCGAACAATATCTCTTTTATTTCTTTCTCTTCGCGATTCCCCTCCAGACCAGGAAGATTTTATGGTATTCTTCTTGGCGCTTTAGCGAATGGCAATCGGTGTCGATCTATTTGACCGACATGTTATTAGTAGCGCTATTTTTGTTTTGGGCAATAAACAAATTTTCAATTTTCAATTTTCAATTTTCAACAAATTTTCAATTTTCAATTTTCAAAAATCAAAATTTTTATTTATTTTTGTTAGTTGTTGTTTCTGCTATTTCTGTCAAAAACTCGGCCGACCTAACCATCAGTTGGTTTCAGTGGGTTAAGCTTCTAGAATTTATAGTTTTTTACTTCTATCTATCTCGCTATGCTTTTGCTAGATTCGGCTTAATTAATTCTTTATTTGCGGTCATGGTCGGCGGTATTTTTCAGGCAGTAGTTGCGATAGTTCAATTTGTAGAACAATCCAGCTTGGGTCTTAGATATCTTGGCGAAAGTGTTATCAATTCTGATCTATCTGGTATCGCTTCTTTCTATACATCGATAGGGGAGAAGGTAATTCGAGCTTATGGTACAACTCCTCACCCAAATGTTCTGGCAACCTGTCTGTTCTTTGCTATGTTTAGTTTTTATTTTATTTATTTGTATTATCGCCTTCACTCCAAACACACACCATTTTTTGATACTTGGGACGTAAAGTCCCGTTGGGACCACGTCCCTTTACGGGACAAGGCAACGCTTGGATTTTACGGAGTGATGTTGTTCGCATTTTTTACTACTTTTTCACGGGTAGTTATTTTTATCTGGTTCCTATCTTTTTGTCTTCGTTCTGTAGTCGTCAGGGCGTTTAAACACTATCGGATAACTTTTGGTACCCAAGAGGGAAGGAAAAGAATCATTGCCATTTTGCTGGTGAACTTGGCTGTTATTGTTCTTTTTTCTTCTCTATATTTTAATGAGATCGTTAGCCGATCTAGTATCTCGGGTGAAGATCAGTCCGTCGCCCTGAGGGGTTTTTATAATAAAGAGGCCCTGGGAATAAAATGGAACTTACTCGGAGTAGGAACTGGTAATTTTGTCGGTTGGCTTATGGAAAAAGAGCCATTTCTTCTTCAATATGCCTATCAGCCAGTCCACAATATATATCTCTTGATATACTCCGAAGTCGGTATTATCGGACTGACAGCGTTTTTGTTGTTTCTATTATTTTTAATAAAAGATTTTGTATGGTGTACGCGTCTTAGAAAGTCATATCACTTGTCCATGTTGTTTTTCTTTTGTTCATTGCTTTTTATTGGATTTTTTGATCATTTTTTATGGACTCTTCAGCAGGGGAGATTGGTTTTTTGGTCGAGCCTCGGGCTATTGACTTATTTATCTAATAGTGATATAATAGAAAAACGAGATTAGATCCAAAAGAAGGAGGCAGAATGCTCAGGTTGAAGAAGGTGGCTTTGAGGAATTGTGTCGATTGCGGTTTCCCGGTATCGGGGGGCGGCAATCGGCACGCGGCTGACCGGCATGTGATTCATGGTCGGCGAGGCGAACGGTGGGTTCACCGAAGGTCTCGCGAGAAGGCGCGAAAACAGAGAGCAGCTGACATGGCTGGTATCGTCCGTGGCGTGAGCGTTGCGGGAACTGGAAAGCCGTCGGCGAGCTCTGGCGAAAAAGCTGGCGTAAAGAAAGGGGTTGGCAAATGATCAATCGTCGAGCACTTCGTCGGTCATTGGGTTCCCGGCGCGTCCGTCGTGAGGGCACCAAGACCAAAGCCATCCGGGGTACGGGTGGCGGAGTTGGTCAGCGGGTTCAGAAGTACCGCAATTTCAAGTGGTCACACGCGAAAACGCGGCCGAGCGTTCTGATCGAGCGGCTCATTCGGCAGCAGGCCGACGCCGTCTAGTAGGAGATGGCAGGGGGCGACCAACGCGGTCGCCCCTTTTAAGTTGTTTAAAAAACACTTTTTATATTAGAATGTTAAAATATGGATAACCGAACCGAGCTCTTGCGTCAGATCAAAAACGAAATTTTAAATGGGAGATCTCTGCCCCTCTATAAAGAAAGGTTAAAAAATAAAGTTTATCCAGTTATCGGTGAGGGTGATCATTGTTCTAAGATTATGTTTATCGGTGAGGCACCAGGAAAGAATGAAGCCGAAACGGGAAGGCCTTTTTGTGGAGCATCGGGAAGGATTCTCGATGAGCTATTGGCTTCTGTGGGTATAGCTAGGAAAGATGTTTACGTGACTAATATTGTCAAAGACCGTCCGCCGATGAACCGCGACCCGTTTCCAGAAGAAATAGAGGCCTATGCGCCGTATCTTGACCGACAGATAGAAATTATCCAGCCCCAAGTTATTGCTACTCTTGGCAGATTTTCCATGGCCTATATAATGAATAGGTTGGGCCTTGGCTCAGAACTTGAATCAATTAGCCAAATGCACGGAAAAATACTTGAAGCAAAAACAAACTATGGTTCCGTGAAAATAGTTCCGTTGTATCATCCCGCAGTTGCCGTTTATAATGCTAATATGAAAGAAGCCCTCAAAAAAGATTTTGAAGTTTTGAAACGGTTTAAATAGTCTATGGAACAGTTTTTAATTTTTCTCCAATCAAATTTTCCAGTTCTATTTTCTCATACTTATATTTTTTTATTTCTCGGCGCGGCCATAGAAGGATTAAGCACCTTGGTTATCGGTGGTTTTTTAGTTTCAACGCATAGCGTAGCTTTTCTACCTGCCTTGATAGCTTTTGCCCTGGGCCACACATTAAATGGTTATGTTTGGTATACTGTTGGTTATTATGGCGGGTCCAAGTCTCTTGATAAATGGGGTCGTAATAAAGAAAAGAGTCGAAAAATAATAGAGCAGGTTGAATACTATTTTCATCGTCATAGCGGAAAAGCCATCTTTGTAACTAAATTTATGTTTTCCCTTACGATCGCAACTCAAGTTATGGCCGGTTCGCTTAAATATGATCTCCGCAAATATAGCTGGTATAACTTTCTTGGTTCAGCCTGCTGGGCAACTTTCGCCATGTCCATTGGTTATTCTTTCGGGGTAAGCTATAAGCTGATCTTTATTTACCTTAAAGACTTTGCTTACTTTATAGTATTTTTAGGTGGAGCGATTATCCTTATTTATATACTCAAAGCGATATTTCGTTCTGCTTTTATGCGGGCGATTATTGATCATAACCAGGTTCGGCATTATCGCGAAAAATTACGGAATGGTCTCGATAAAATTTGGCCAAATAGTAACGAGAACGGTGGCAAAAAAGACAATGCTGAAGGTGTTGATAATTCTTGATACCTTGGCCCAGATGTGCTATATTTAGAGATACAACTATGGATACTAAGAAAACAGCGTATTTGCTCGTTTTTGCCCTACTCTTAGGGTTTTCTGGCTTTGCTTATGGAGCTACCGATGATACTCGTTATCTGGTCAAATCGAACTCTGGTTTTTGGAAGAAATCATTCGGCGTTCGTCATGAGTTTAAAGATGGTTTTACGGCTGATTTGTCCGATTGGCAGCTCAGAGTTGCTAAGGTTTTCGGAGTCGAAACAGTATCAGTTAAAAAGCTTTATATTCTGCCAGAAACGCCAGTTACTCCAGAAAATGAAGAGATCGACAGCACCATCAAGGGCCGACCCAAACCAAGTCCTTCTCCATCTGCCAGACCTACCCCTTCTGATCAATTACCTTGGGGTATAGAAGCAATTTATGGAAATGATCCACTTCTTACTGCAACATCCGGTGGTGCCGGAGTTAATATTGCTGTTTTGGATACTGGGGTTTTAAGAACTCATCTAGATCTTAAAAATAGGGTGGCTCAATGTAAAGATTTTACAGCCATGAAACAGCCGATAGTTAACGACAAATGTGATGACAAAAATGGTCATGGTACTCATGTGTCCGGTATTATTGCCGCTGATGGCGGGGCTGACGGCAAAGGCATCTATGGCGTTGCTCCGGAAGCTACCCTGTTTTCTTATAAAGTTTGTGGGAATAACGGTTCTTGCTGGGCTGATGATATTGCTTATGCCATTAGGACTGCGGCTGATAATGGGGCTAATGTCATAAATATGAGTTTAGGCGGTGATTCCGAAAGTTCACTCATCTCTGATGCTATTTCTTACGCCGTAGATAAAAATGTTTTAGTGGTGGCAGCCGCTGGTAATGATGGTCCTGATGCCGGAAGTATTGATTACCCGGGGGCTAATCCAAATGTGATTGCGGTCGGTGCTTTTGATGTCGCTTTTGGAATAGCCGATTGGAGTTCTCGAGGTGTTAATTTAATTACCACTCCTTATGTTGTTGAGGAAAAAGATATTGAATTTGCCGCTCCTGGTGTCATCATTGAATCAACCTGGAATAGCGGGGGATATGTAATACTTTCCGGAACATCAATGGCTACGCCTCATGTCGCCGGATTGGCCGCTAAATTATGGCAGAAAGACGCCCTTGATCCCGACTCAGCTACTAGAGATTTACTTCATACATTTTCCCAAGATCTATTGCCAGTTGGCGATGATGATGCATCTGGTTTCGGTTTCCCGCACCTCTAGAACTTATGTGCTAATTCTAACAAAACTGCTGGCGTATTGCGGCAGTTTTGTTATCTGATAGAATTAAGATATGAAAATCAATCATGTTATCAGAACACTTATTTTATCCGATTTCTATTTCAATATGGGCCTTGGTCTCTTCGGTCCTATTTTTGCTATCTTTATAACTAAACAGATTTCCGGCGGATCAATTGAGGTAGTTGGTTTTGCGGCTGGTATTACTCAATTATTCAAGGTTATTTTACAAATTCCAATTGCCAAATATTTAGATAAAAATCACGGCGAGTATGATGATTTTTATTCTATGATTTTGGGTGGCGGCCTTATTTCCCTTTCTCCATTTCTCTATATTTTTGCAACTCAAGTTTATCACATATATATAATTCAAGCGTTATATGGGGTTGGTTTAGCTTTTCTTGTACCGCCTTGGTATGCGATTTTTTCCAGACACCTAGATAAGTTGCACGAGAATATTGAGTGGTCATTTGAGTCGGTTACTATCGGTATAGCGGCTGCTGCCTCAGCCGCTATCGGCGGTATTGTGGCCAATAGGTTTGGTTTCCAGACCGTCTTTATTATTGCTGGTATATTATCTTTCTTTGGTATTTTTAATCAGTTGAAAATATTTAATGATCTCAAGGCAAAAGTGAAACAAGGCGTCGTAAAACCTCAACTCGATAAGGCCTATAAATTATATTGAGTTTTAACTTCAATAAAACCCTAATATAATTTAATTTATTAGATGTATTATAAAAATAAATTTCTCGGTTGGGTTTTTATGATTGTTGGGCTTGTGATTCTTCTGACTCCTTTTACGCCGGGATCGGTTTTGCTGGTTATTGGGGCGGATATGGTTTTTGGCAATCATCCAGAGTGGAAAAGGTTAAAACAGAAAATCAAAGAATTTTTCTGGAAGTCTTAGATTTATAACTATATCCTAGGATATAGTTATAAATCTAAGACTTATCTCATGGAATAAAAAACATGACCTTCGTCATGTTCTAGGTTATCTCAAGCATTCGTTCAACCCCATTTCTGGCTAAGTCGGCAACTTTGCGGGGAATGTGTATCACCTCGTCATCTTCATAAGGTGTTCTTGGATTTAAGCATTTTAGGCAGTGGTCACACAAAATAATTTCTAAACCATCTCCCAGACACTTATCAAAGTTACTAGCTTTCATGTATTTACATTGAGCTGAAGCCGAAACCGGAATGAATGTCTTATTAGCTACCCGCTTGCGAAGGGCATAAATTAGTCCTGGCTCAGTCGAAACAATAAATTCTGTAGCTGATGAGGTTAGGGCGTGATAGATCATCTGTTCAGTGGAAAGGAAGAATGCTCTTGAATGGGGGATAATGCCCTGTTGGACTTTAAACAGGCATTGAGAAGCACAGCCGCATTCAGGGTGAATCATCAATACGGCATCCGGGTATTCTTCCATTAGATTTTCAATGGCTTCATTGCCAAGTTGTTCATGGACGTAACAGCAAGCATCAAAACCGCCGAAGGGGTGATTATATATTTCAATCAAATCAGGATCTATTTTTATACCCTCTTTTTCTAATAATTCTAAAGCTCTGATTTTCATTACATAGCCAAGATATTTATCAGAAATAAAAAGTATTTTCCTTTCTGGATATTTTTTGATGGCATAGACCATTACCTTGTCGGTATTGCGGGAAGTTGAACTAAAGTTGCTTATGGCTTTAGTGTAGGGATCACTATTTATATAAGTTATGATTACTCCATCTGGATTTAATTTTTTCCAACGCTCGATCCAATCATGGTCAGTGCCAAATACAAGAGAACAGCCAAGTACATTTGAGTTATCAGAAGCGTAAACTCTAGTTGCGTCCCCAGTAATTATTTTTGCCGTAGCTCCCATGAAGTAAACTGCCAGGAAATCGACTCTTTTAGCGTGAATACTTTTGGCGTAATGGCTCAAGGCCAAAGAGTCACCAAGTTTATCAGCTATTTCATGGCATTCCGGCCAAAGATAATAGTGAACCAAACGATGAGATTCTCTTTCTTTGTCTCGGCGTCTAATTTCAATCCCTTTTTCAGCCAACTCTTGGCAAAATGGAAGTGTGTAACGGCCAGGATAAAGATCGCCAGCAAATCTATTAAAATCAGTATGCCACTGGTTTGCCAGAGAACTTGTAATACTAATAAAACCTCCTTGTCAACGAACCTTAGTGTAATACTTACACTATATCATTTGTGGTTTCTACGTCAAGTGTCTCATAATCTGTTCGTACGAAAGGATTATGAGACAAATTGTTCCGATTGCCTTCTTTGTATTAAAAAACGCCCTTCGATGGATTCGACCCATTCGACAGGCTCAGGGTCCTGAGTTTATCGAAGGACAGACTCACCATGGTGAGTGAAATCGAACCATAAAATCAGGGCGGATTTTTTACTTTGTTCCAAATTTGGCCAAGTAGTCTCTTATATTTTTCTGAGCCTGAGCCTCATATCTTTCGTGAAAGTATCTGGTCAGATAAATTGACGGCCGGCCGTCAAGGAATTTTCTTAAAAAATTAACTCGTCCTATTCTGAATTCTTCAACTGAAGCACCATACTCTTTTCTTATTTTTTCGGCGTTGGCTTCAAAAATATCAGGTGAATAACCAAGCGATGCTAGATCAATATCCACCATCACCCGATCATCAATATAGTCTGGGATGTAAGTATGGAGGGTCGGCATAATTCTGGCCATAACCTTTATGCAGATTAAGGGGTTGACGCTAAGTTCTAATAACGTTTTAAAGGCATATCTTGCGCTTTCAAGTTCATTGTTTCCTGGCTGTTGCCCGATAGGGATTCTATAAATAAAATCATGCCACCACCAGGCCATTTCTAGGGCATCTGGATTTTCTGCAAGGTGCCATGTCTTATCTATTAGTTCCAAGCCATCGCTTATATGGTCTAGGTTGTGGTAGTGCCTATCGGAACCGGTATAAGCAGTAAGTAACTCATCATAGGTATTGTCTATAGTTCTGCCGGTAATCTAGTTATCTTTATCTTTGATTACTGTGCATAGCTTAACCCAGCGTTCTCTTGTGGCTTGCATTTCGAGAATCTCCTTTGTTAAAGAAACTATAACCACATCAGGATACAATAATTAGCATAAATCGTCAATTCTTTAACTTTACATTAAATATAATTTAGTATATAATAATACGCTAGAAGTTCGTTGAAATTTGGAGGAAAAATGACAGTAGTCGATGCCGCATTGAATACAGAATCTGAGTTTGAAGAGACAATGGATGAGCTCAGGTTGAATGAAGATGTTAAGTCATCTGCGAGGGGATTCTTGGCAGTTCTTAAGCAAAAAAGCGGGTTTACCTATGCTCATGTTTTGAGAGTTGGTCTATTAGCAAGAAAGATAGCTCGATTTATGCATCTGGACGAAAAGGCCTTATTCTTCGCTGGTATTTTCCATGATTTAGGCAAGTCACAGGTACCCCTGAGTACGCTCCATAAAACAGCCGGTTGGAGTCCCGAAGACGCTAAAATAATGGAAAGCCATGTCATCGATAGTTATCGTCTGCTAAGGGATAAGTTTGATTTTTCAGCTGAGATTATTTTGTGGCATCACAGGTTCCAAAAAAATGCCTATCCTACGGAATTGCCACCTTCTCTTCACCAATACTCCGAAGGTACTAAAGTTCTAATTCAGGAATATGGAAGAGTTCTTGCTATTGCCGATGTTTATGACGCTCTTCATAGAAAAAATAATAAATTTGAAGAAGGGGAATCTCTCACAGGAGAACAAATCAGACAAAAAATGCTTGAGTTTAATTCAGATCGCAAAGAGCTTATCGAGGAACTTTATAATGTCGGCATTCTTGAAAGGGGAGTAATTCTCACAGATACTCCTGATGCAAATTTGTATCAACAAGCTTGGAATGATGGAATTAAAATTAGAACTCCGAGAGAAACGGCTCGTCTGGTTATGTTAGCCGCCGCCATGGAACCACTTTCTGATAAAGCTGGTTGCACAACAAGATTTACCGATGTAAGCCGCCACTTGAAATTAGAGTATTTTATAACGGGAGCAATTAATATTGGAGAAGCATTTGAGAAATTAGCTAAAGATGCTGATTTTCACCGGAAAGTAAGAATTCCCAATGATACCATGACCGGTATCTATGCATTTGCTCTGTTAGCTCAGAAAGAAAGCATAAGGAATCGGTCCGGAGGACGAATTAATCAGGGTATCATAGAGTTGCTTTTGCCGATAGTTACTGCTCAACATTACTTAGATCCCATGTGGCGTTTAACCGTCGGAGAAGTACTTGAGAGATCTTGGGAAATTTTAAGACAAACCGGAAGAGAAGATGTAGATAATTTGATCAAAATGAAAAAGTTTGCCCATAACCTCTGCCGATATAATGAGAGGCCAGTTCCGGAGTATCCTGAAGTTAAGAGTGCTTTTGAATACTATTCAGCTGATCTATCTTCTTCGGTTAGTCCTACGGGCATTGCTCACAATGGAGAGTTCGTGAATGGTTTTCCAACGATTAAGCTGATGCATGATACAATAATGAATTCATCCCGACAATCATTTATGAGAAAAGTTGAAGAGGCATTTCAAAGTGGGGTAAAATTTCATGACAATAGTATCGGTAGGGGATTCTTAGCCGATTGCGTCGCAATTGCCATTTATCTCTGTCTTTCCCAGAATCCTAAAATTCAGTTAGTGGTCTAAGGAGGTGAGACTTGGAAAAAGCTGAAAAACTTGCTGTGCTGGAAATTCTATGCGTATTCTTTTGGTTCTTGTTTGATGGATTCTGGTTGATGGAGTGGATGCGGCTCACTTATGCTGGCTCTTTGATTTCTTTTTCATTCGCTGTAGCAATATTCTTTTATCTGGAGCGAGAAATAGTTGCCATGCTAATAGCCATCGTGGATACTTTTTGGCTTTTGATGAATATATTCTGGATAGTAGCTGATTTTTCCAAACTTGATTGGGCGCTAGAAGCGGCTAAGATAAGTTTTTTGATAGGCACATCAGTTTTCGTCCTCGCTTTCGTTATCAGTGCCTCGGGGAAAAAGTTTGTCCAGCTTGTCTTAAGGCGTCTCCGAGTGTTAAAGCTATTATATTCTAGAAATTAAAAACACCCCATTGGGGGTGTTTTGTGTTTTGATCAGTATACGCAGGTTTGATTTGTCGTCACCGTATAACCAAAAATTCTTTTATATCTTTCTATTTCCTGAGGGTCTCCGGTTGCTTTGGCGATATTATCGCTTAACTTAACCGTCGGTCTTCCGTTCGCCTCAATTGGTTTAACTACAGTAGATACCGGTTGGAAAATCTCCCTGGATCCCATGTCGTTTGTAGCATTTGTACCCCAACCCGGAGATTGTTTTATGCGAGGGCGGAAGTGCATATGTAGCTTTAACATCAGATCGACATTTAGACCGTCACTAGAGATGAGAATTTTATCTGAAGTATCTTCCCCGTGTCCTTCATACCACCTAACGGCTTTTTCACCCAATATATATGGATCTCCTGAATCCTGTCTGACGGCTTTCCATTTTGCAAGTTCTGGCGGAGCGTGCTTAAAAAAGAAATCACTGCCGAATGTATCGGGTAAATGGGTCTGTAAACCCTTGCCAAATGTGCCCGGAGACCAGAGTCGGCAAACCTCGACGGGTGTTTGTCGGACTTTATCGTCATCGTCTCCGGCTAGAGCGGCTACTATCATATCAAGCTCGTGGGCTCTTGTGCCCATTGGCATAAGATTATATTTCTTAGCCAGATAGCAATTGGAAGTCCCTCTGAGCTGGTTAGGAACTTCTTCACTCATAACTCCGACAACATAGTCTTGCCATTCCGGACTGAAACAACGGCGAGTTCCGAAATCACTGTATGTAAATTCGTTTGCATAACGATATTGTTTAATTTTATGTAGTTTATCGAGCAGGTTAATTGTGCCTTGAGCCATAATGGCTTCCCGCCCTGCTCGGCTGAACTTCTTCAGTCGGGCACGGTTCAGGAGAGTATTAATAATCAGCAGACACGGAATTTCCCATTGGGTGCTATGAAGCCATAATCCTGGAAATTCGATCCTAAAATTATCCCCATCTCGTTCTAGTAAATATTCAGGTAGAGAGAATGTTTTAGTAAAATCAATAAATTCTTGAGGGAACATATTGGCACCATATTCGTCTGTGCCAGCAATCCATTTTGTTTCGTCTCGGGTTAATTTAAGAGTTCGGGCATGATCGAATTGTTCTCTAATTTCGCCAATATCAATATGGTTAGCCAAGGGTATGCTGACCGTCCGATTCTTAAATCCAAATGTAGCCCTCACGACTGGAAAGTGTTTCCAGATAAACAACCACATCGAAAATTTGTAGAAGTCATTCTGAAGCAGGGAAGTGAGAATTGGTTTATTCCAGGGCATAGATTCTCCTTTAGTTGTCAATTTACTTGGCTATATTGTATAGTATTTTTTCATTTTAGTCAAATAAAAAGAGTCGATAGTTATCGACTCTGAAGCATTACTTCGCCGGTGGTTATGAATTGTACGCCGGCATTAGCCATTTCGCTTAGTGCTCTTACATCATCACCCGGCTTAAGGTTTACTGTCCGTCAGGCTTCAGTTAGTACATAAACCGTGTAGTTAAGTTTTCGGACATCTAGACAAGCGGCTTTGACGCAATAATCAGTAGCCAGTCCGCCGATATAAAGCTCTTTTGTGTTGTTTAGCAGTAAATTGAAAGAAATGGGCCAATCATTATTTCTTAGATATACACCCTCAAACGGTGAATAGCCATCATCATCTTGACAGTAGCCCTTGGAAATAATGTAGGCCTTAGGGGGAATTTTTAGATTTGGATGAAATTGTGCTCCCCAGGTAGTACGGACACAGTGAATCGGCCAAAGACCGCCAAAATCTTCGAAATGCTTGGTTGTGTGTGGATGCCAATCTCTAGAAAAGAACATCGGATGCTTTTTTTGTTCAAATGATCTTATGATTCTGTTTAACGGTTCAATTATTAAATCACCGTTTTTTACCGCCAGTGCTCCGCCTGGGCAGAAATCGTTCTGAACATCAACTACAAGTAGCGCTTTTCTGGTTTTTTCGGTCATTGTCCCTTTCTTTGCCCCCCGTAGCTTTATGTGAAGGAGGGTTTTTAAAGAACCGAACGTATCATTCCAACGTTCGCAAAATCAACTAAGTTATTATACATTATTTCTCTCAATGTAACAACCTCAGTATAAGCTCTTTCGCCAGTTGGATTATCTGGATAATCTGAACCGTGGGGAATGTTTTTTTGGCTTTTGAGCCAGGCAAGTTCATTATCTGTCAGCTCGACACAATATAAATGAGACATATGAGCCGAGAAAGTTGCAGCCAACTGACGACTTGATACATATCGTAATCTCTCAGACTCTATATCAAGACCCGTTTCTTCTCTTATCTCCTCAGCTGCTACCTTAAGTGCATCTGTGGTGTTATGAGAGGAACCGCCTGCTGATTCCCAGACAAAACCATCCTGAGTTCTGGCTGGACTTCTAAATTCTCTAATCAAAACAATTTCAGAATCCATTATATCCGGTCGCTGTTTGTATAAGACGATTGTCGATATATCATATCGAGAAAAAACTATTTCATTAGTTTTATTTCTCTTTTCGGAGGCAATATAGATGCTAGGATGAATAGCCCAGTAAAAAACTTTATCTTTATCTTTGCCGACTTTGAAGAACCACTCAACTCGTGCTCCATCTAAATGGTTGCCAACTTTTTTTTGAGACATATACCAGGATTGAAATGAATTGGTGTTCCAAAGAAACAGGGGAATTTCTCTTTCCCCACCAGTTCTTAGCGCACCATTTCCGATTATTTCAAGAGCTTTGGCTATAGTTTCTTCTAGGGTCAATAGTGTTGGAACCCTGAACTTGTTAGCCATAAATCTTAGATATCCAATATTGGGAGCTTCTGATGGGTGGCCCAAAATTGCTTTTCCAGAATCAACCCAGTGGCCGAATTCAACATTGGTGGTGAAACCGGGAAGGGTTACGAGGTCTCTCGGGACCCAAAAGAGTACAACATCTGATCTATCGAGCATTCTATGTTCCCATTTGGGGGCTTTGATTTTCCAATCATCCTCATTAAATTTAGATTTATTTTTTGGTTTTGGCTCAGGGACATATACGACCCCATCATATCCCTTAGCTTTAAGAATTCGTAAAGCATCCGGTCGCCATGATTTTACATTCGGTGTCCGTGGGCTGGGTCCGGCTAGGAATATAGATTTAGAGAAAGATTCTGGCGGTTCGTCGTAATAGTAGATTACTTGCATTATCGCACCTCCTTTTTTTGTTTGAAGAAAGTCTCATAAAATTTATCCGCCGTAGCCAATATTCTATCTTTCTGCCATAAGCTCTCGA
>CAZCYM010000014.1:0-13166 GCA_964502945.1 uncultured Candidatus Saccharibacteria bacterium | reverse complement strand
ATCATCATTATCTGAAAACTGTTTCAGGGGACATTAGAGGATTGGAAACTACTATGTAGGGCTGCCGGGAGTTTGACCCGGATTACATGTTCCTGTGAATTTTGATTGTTGGCATTGTCGGGCTGCCGAGAATCGAACTCGGGCTATACCCACCCCAAGGGTACGGACTACCATTATCCGACAGCCCGGGCTTTAATCATCTTCTCCTGGTTTCGAAAAATAAAGAGGACTTTCCTCGACTTGTTTTACCGGAGAATATGTTTTTGGATTGGGCGCGGTGTCATAACCTAAAAAATAACTCGTAACCATTCTTTCCACTTCTTGTCTGTTATGAACTAAATATTCTGCCAACTCTCTTACGGTCGTATTTATTCTGGATAGAGAGATTGATCTCATTACGGACATAATTTCATTATGTAACTTTTTTTTACTTTCATCAGAATAAGTAAGTTCTTTCTCGGATTGAGATGGCCTAGATTTTATTATTGCCTGATTATATTTACCTATTAGATTTATAAACTTTTGTTTTCTCTCTTCTCTTTCTTGTTCGCTATCTGCGCCAGAATCGAAAGCTTCTAAAATCATCCTCATTTTAGTTTGAGGGCTTAATGTTTTGAAATCGAGGATCTCAGAGGGGGGAATTTCTTTTAACATCTAATTCGTTTTGTGAAGAGTCTTTATACAGTCGGTGCAGATTTTTGTTCTCCGCCAGCCGGCGGATGCCGTTTTATCAGGTACTTTGGCCCATTGGAGATTGGGATAGCGTCTTGACCTAGAAGTTGGATTATAATGGCCCCGCAAAAGTTTGCGAGTAGTGAGCATGATCGGTTTTTTGCCGCATTGCGGACATTTGGTTGCCATAAGAATTTATCATTTATCATTTGCCAATAATTTACCAATTTAACCATTGGTTCATTTTCTGAAATAGATAAATGAATCAATAATAAATCAATGGAAATTAGAAGATGGGCAATGAAAAATAATCGTCTTGATAGTATATCTTAGAATTGTTATCCTTGCAAGATATGGATGGCATTTTACTACCCATATTCTACATAATCGTTATTCTTTATTCTGTTACTATCCACGAGGTTTCTCATGGATTGATGGCTAATTCTTTGGGTGATTCAACAGCCAAGAATCTTGGCCGATTGAGTTTGAACCCCCTCAAACACTTGGATCCCTTTGGTTCCGTGCTTTTGCCATTCTTCCTTTTTATAACTACTGGTTTTGCTTTTGGTTATGCCAAACCGGTCCCGTACAATCCCAATAATTTGAATGATAAGAAGTATGGTCCGGTCAAAGTTGCAATTGCTGGACCGCTATCTAATTTAATCTTGGCTCTTCTTTTTGGATTTAGTCTACGATTTATGCCGGATATATTTTCTACCTCTTTAGTGCCGGAGCTTTTTTCAAGGATAGTTCTTATGAATTTAGTTTTAGCCGTATTCAATATGTTTCCGGTCCCTCCCCTTGATGGCCACTGGCTGTTAATGACTTTTTTGCCATCCAGATTCAATGCCCTCAAGGTCTATATGTACAAAAACAGTTTTTTTATATTTCCCATTTTTCTTATCATTTTTATGTTTTACGTGTCTCCGTTGATATATTGGTTATTTAGACTGATTACGGGGACAGGGTTGTAATTTGGTAGTATTTTGATATAATTAAGGTAATGAGAGCTATTTCTATTCCAAAAACAATGGCTAAAGAAGAACTGCTTCTTATGACCCGCAGAGAATACGAGAGGCTTTTGGGTACTATTAAAAAAATAGAGAATAAGGTCGAACTAGATAAAGAGTTGCAAGAAGCGGTAAAGGAAGCAAAAAGGGGTAAATTATTTGGTCCGTTTAGTTCTACTAAAGAACTGAAATTGTCTCTGGAAAAATGAGGATCTTCTATACTCCTAAATTTAAGGAGAGTTTTGCTAATTTTCAAAAACAGACTAAAGGTAAATTTTACAAATAAGTCGGCTACTTACTGCATAATTTAAGACACCCATCGCTTAAGGCCAAGAAGTATAGCGAAAAACAAGGTATTTGGCAGGCGAGAGTAGATAAGTCTACTCGTTTTTATTTTTTGATCGAGGAGGATCAGTATATCCTACTCGATATAAAGAAACATCCTAAATAAAATTTTTGTACGGAAGTTTGAATTGACAAATTGGGCTATTTTTTGATATACTCTCCTAGTCTATTAGTTTATATTAATCAGTTAATTTTAGATTTTTAATTGTAATTTTTAGTTTTACATTTAAAATTTTTATCTTGACTGAGCAAAGCGAAGGAAAGTGCCGACATTTAGACAACTATTAAAAAATCCAAGAAAAATCACCAGAGCGAAGACAAAATCGCCGGCTTTGGAGTTCGGATTTAATACTTTGCAGAACCGACCTAGGTTTTATCCCGCGCCATTTAAAAGAGGAGTTTGTACTCAGGTTAGAACAATGACTCCGAAAAAACCTAATTCTGCCTTGAGAAAAATTGCTCGTGTTCGATTAACTAATGGTATGGAAGTAACTGCCTATATTCCCGGGATTGGTCATAATCTGCAAGAACACTCAGTAGTTATGCTTCGTGGCGGAAGGGTTAAGGATTTACCAGGCATTAGATATCACATTGTCCGCGGAGTGTTAGATTCGGGCGGAGTTGAGGGCAGGATGCAGCAAAGGAGTAAATATGGGGCGAAGAGACCCAAGTAACTACGAATGTACGAATCTTTACGAACATACGAATAAGACTTTCAGAAAAATTCGTAAAGTTAGTATGAATTCGTAAATTAGTAGTAATTATGAGACGACCAGTAAAAAAGAAATCACATCTTGAACCGGATATTAAATATTCGAATCTTTTGGTTGCTAAGCTCATCAATTATGTAATGCAAGCCGGGAAAAAATCAGTTGCTTCACGTGTTGTTTATGATGCTTTCGAAATTGTTGAACAAAAAGCCGGCAAGCCGGGATTAGAAGTGTTTGAAAAAGCCATGGAAAATGTAAGTCCTCAGATGGAGCTTCGCTCTCGAAGGATCGGCGGAGCCAACTATCAAGTTCCGGTAGAAGTCAGACCAGAGAGAAAAGTAGCCCTAGCTTTACGTTGGATAATTGAGTCAGCCCGTTCTCAAAAGGGTAAGCCAATGAGTGAGAAATTAGCCGAGGAATTGTTCAATGCCGCAAATAATACGGGAAATGCGGTTAAAAAGAGAAATGATGTACATCGAATGGCTGAGGCTAACAAGGCCTTTGCTCACTTCGCCTGGTGATCTGACTTGCTGGCCGCTCTCGCCTTAAGATTTGGCGAGTACGCTCTTGACCAATTACTTCGTTAAAATCTCCGCTTCTCTTTCACCATAGTTCTACTATGGCTCAGTCGAATGCTCGATTTTGCCTTGTACTTGGTCAAGCCAGCGGCGTCATATCTAAAACAGATGGAAACAAAGTTTAAAAATCCAAAATTAGATTTTTGCAAGAATGAGTTGAGGCTTTTGTTGGAAAAGCTAATTTCTGGTAATTATCACACCACTGCCGAGTTTGTTTTTAACCATATAGCCCATACTGGCGTTGAGAGTGATTTGGATTCAGAACTTAAAACAAAACCAGCTATGGAAGAATTTTTAAATAACAAATAAGATAAATATGATCGTGAGGAGTTAGCAATCTATTTTCGAAACCTTTGCGGGAGTAATAGTTACAAGCAAAGCTTTAAAATTGAGAGGAAAGCGGGAACTGACTGAATCCTGAAAATGTTTACATTTTCAGCGATGAAGGAATTCCCGAAGGCTTCCGGAGATTTTAAAGCTACCTGCCTGCCGGCAGGCAGGTTGTTTGTCTATTACGGAGCACCGGTTGAGAAAATAGGTTACTAACTCCGAACTTTTTGTTGATGGCTGATTATCCAATAAACAAAATTCGTAACTTCGGAGTTATAGCCCACATCGATGCGGGCAAGACTACAACCTCGGAGAGGATTCTTTTTTATACTGGAATTTCCCACAAGATAGGAGAAGTCCACGAAGGCGATACAGTAATGGATTGGATGGAACAAGAAAGGGAAAGGGGAATAACCATTACTGCCGCCGCAACCACGGCTTATTGGTCTCCGACCGACGCTAAAGACAAAGAGGCCGAGAAATGCAAACTCAATATTATTGATACGCCCGGCCATATCGACTTTACAATCGAAGTAAAACGCTCCTTGAGGGTGCTTGATGGTGCGGTGGTTGTGTTTGATGGTGTTGCCGGAGTCGAACCCCAATCAGAAACTAATTGGCGATACGCTGATGATTATCAGGTGCCTCGCGTTTGTTTTATAAATAAGCTTGATCGTTTGGGCGCTTCCTTTGAAAGATCTTTCCAATCTATTCTTGAGCGCCTCTCGCCTAATGCCATCAAATTACAGATACCAGATGGTCACGAGGATCAGTTTAAAGGAATCGTTGATCTACTTACAATGGAATATTACACCTTTGAAGGCCCAAAGGGAGAAAAAGTTGTTAAGGGTGTCATACCAGAAAATCTTAAAGCTGAAGCGAAAACAGAAAGATCCGCTACTATTGAAAAAATAGTTGAACAGGACGATCAAGCTATGTCTGAGTATCTTGAGGGCAAAGAGATTCCGCTCGATAAACTGAGGACAATATTGAGAAAGGCGACCATAGAAAATAAAATTTTTCCAGTTCTTTGCGGTTCGGCTTTGAAAAATAAAGGGGTTCAGTTAATTCTTGATGCCGTGGCATATTATCTGCCGTCGCCGGTAGATATATCTGCGACTATCGGAGTAGATAAGAAAACCGGTCAGGACAGGCCGGTTTTACCAGACGACAACGCTCCCTTTGTTGCTTTGGCTTTCAAAACAGCCACTGATCCATTCGTCGGTTCGCTTACTTTTTTCAGAGTTTATTCCGGTAAACTTTCTTCGGGTTCATATGTTTTAAATACCAGAAGCGGCAATCAGGAAAGAATAAGCCGAATTGTGAGATTGCATGCTAATGACAGGGAAGAGATAAAAGAAATATACGCCGGCAATATTGCCGCAACCGTTGGCTTAAAAGATACCAAAACAGGAGATACTCTTTGCGATCCGGATCACCCGGTAGTTCTAGAGGGCATAGACATTCCGGAGCCAGTTATCTCTTTGCGTGTTGAACCTAAGACCAAACCTGACCAAGAAAAAATGGGCATTGCTCTCAGAAAACTTTCAGACGAGGATCCAACCTTTAGAATTAAAACTGATCCTGAAACGGCTGAAATGATTATCTCCGGTATGGGAGAATTACATTTAGAAATTATTGTTGATCGTATGAAAAGGGAGTTTGGCGTCGGTGTAAATGTTGGTCGGCCTCAAGTTGCCTATAAAGAAACTATTTCTGGAACTGCTGAAGCCGAAGGTAAATACATCCGCCAATCTGGAGGTCGTGGTCAATACGGCCACGTTTGGCTTCGGGTTGAACCAAAAGAGCGGGGGAGTGGCTTCGAATTTATTAATGCTATCAGAGGAGGAGTTATCCCAGAAGAATTTATTAACCCTACCGAGAAGGGTATTAAGGAAGCTTTGGATAAAGGAGTATTGGCTGGTTTTCCTTTGGTTGACATACAAGTTACTCTCTATGATGGTTCTTATCACGAGGTTGATTCTTCAGAAATTGCTTTCAAAATCGCCGGAGCTATGGCTCTTCAGGAGGCATCAAAGAGGGCCAAACTTATTTTGCTTGAACCAATAATGAAGCTAGAGATAATAACCCCCGATAAGTTTATGGGTGAAGCAACGGGGGATTTAGCATCACGCCGAGGTCAGGTCTTAAGTTTGAATGACCGAAGTCCGCTTAATTTAAAAGTTATAAACTCAAGAGTTCCTCTCTCGGAAATGTTTGGTTATGCTACGGCCATCAGATCATTGACCGAAGGCCGAGGAACATTTACTATGGAATTTGATCACTACGAACCGGTTCCAAATAATGTTACTCAACAGATAATCGAGGGAAAGAAATAGTCGCTCTCTATTCCCATTTTCTCGACCTATTTTTTTATCTTCGTAAAAACGATCAAAGACTATAAAGAACATTGGAACATTCTCATAATAGATCTCCACAAAGAAAAAGTAGCAGAACCAACCAGATAATTAAAAGGGGTCAGACCCCTTTTTGTTTTCAGCCCCCTTCTGTTTTATGGATCTTTTAGCTCATTTGTTGTTATGGTGTATCATAACATTGCACGGATGTGATAAGGGCAGATATGGATGTTCTCGTAGCGCCCTTCGAGGAGTCCAGGCGAAGGTTTTAGGAGCGTGCTTTAGCCGCTCCTGGAATTGTCTCCGGACGGGCATGGTTGGCCTTCTTAGGTCAAAGGTAGCGACGACCTGCCTGCCGGCAGGCAGGAAAGCAGTGAGCGAGCTCGCTGGGCGAGCGAACGGTAGCTAGAGGATATCCATATCCGGGATTGCATTTTTTAGGAGTTTTTAATAATATACATTTGTAATAGGTATTAGCCCTCCTTCGCTAAAGCTTCCTCCTACGCTAAAGCTTCGGAGGACAGGTCGGAAAAGCACTTCGACTTGTTCTTCGTAGTCTTGACGAAGAAGAAAGCTCCGCAAGGAGCGAAGAAGTGGATATCAAGGAAATCAAAAACTTAATAAATACTTCTACTGCTGTTTTAGTTTTGGACAACGGAGAGCCGTCCTTTGTTGTACTTGGGTATAACATGTATAAAGATCTTGCCTCGAATAAAGCCGGAGAAAAAGAGGTAAAAATTCATCCACTTCACAATGGAGTGGTAGTTAATGGTTACAATCAACACGAAAAAGAGGCCGAAATATTGGAACGGCTCAATAAAGAAATATTGGCTCTTAAAACTCAGATAGAAATGGAAGAAAAGAGTCTCAACCATCAAGGCATTGACTAAAAACTGGTATTAGATTAAAATAGAACTTACGTATAAACATTAAGTCTTCGTCTGTGAACTAAGCGGATAGATAGAAATGATTACCCTCCTTCGCTACCTCCTTCGCGTCCGTTCTCCGTAGTATTTACTACGAAGGATGAATAAAGCTACGGAAGGTCAAGGAAAGCTTTGGAGGGTGCTCATAATTGTAGCTATTCGCTGCGCTCATAGACAATTATGGCATGGCAGGAAAATTTGAAAGATCCAAGCCGCACTTGAATGTCGGCACAATCGGTCACGTTGACCACGGTAAAACCACTCTAACTGCGGCAATTTTGCATACTCTTAACTTGTATAAAGACGAGGGTTATAGCGCCAGAGTCGAAGCTATTGATCAGATCGATAACGCTCCTGAAGAAAAAGTCCGAGGTATTACAATCGCTTTACATCATTCAGAATATGAAACTCCGAAGAGGCACTATGCTCACGTTGATGCTCCTGGCCACCAAGACTATATTAAGAACATGATCACTGGTGCCGCTCAGATGGATGCCGCCGTATTGGTTGTTGCCGCTTCTGATGGTCCAATGCCTCAGACTCGAGAACATATTCTTCTTGCCAGACAGGTTGGCGTGCCGTATCTTTTGGTATTCTTGAACAAGGTTGATCAAGTTGATGATCCGGAGATGATTGATCTTGTTGAAACAGAAATCAGAGAACTTTTGAATAAATATCAATTTCCCGGAGACAAAACCCCGATAGTTCGAGGTTCAGGTTTGAAAGCCCTGGAAGGTAAAACAAAAGATGATGAATGGGTGAAGAAAGTTAAAGATCTTATCGATCAACTCGATGCCTATGTTCCTGATCCAGTCAGAGAAACAGACAAGCCATTCCTGATGCCCATTGAGGATATTTTCTCAATCGAAGGCCGAGGCACTGTTGTTACCGGAAGAATTGAGAGAGGTATTGTCAAAATCAACGAAGAGGTGGAAATAGTCGGTATCAAACCAACCGCCAAGACAGTAATAACCGGAATCGAGATGTTTAATAAACAGTTGGACGAAGGTATGGCCGGCGATAATGCCGGAATACTTCTTCGAGGGGTTAAGAAAGAGGACATTGAGAGGGGTCAGGTTTTAGCTAAGCCAGGTTCTATTACTCCCCATACTGAATTTGATGCTGAGATTTATGTATTAACCAAAGAAGAGGGCGGACGACACACCCCGTTTTTCAAAGGCTACAAACCTCAGTTCTATTTCAGAACCACTGATGTTACTGGAGAGGTTATACTTCCAGATGGCGTAGAAATGGTAATGCCTGGTGATACATCTAATTTGAAAGTTAAATTAATCGCTCCGATTGCTATGCAGGAAAAACAGAGATTTGCCATCCGAGAGGGAGGTAAGACTGTCGGTGCAGGAGTGGTAACTAAAATTCACACGTAAATAATCAAATCCCGCTTCCGCGGGATTTGAAAGTTCTTTGGTAAATTATTATGGCAACGAAAAAAGAAAAAGAAATAAGTCAGAGAATTCGTATCAAGCTACGGGCTTACGATAATAAGATAATTGATAAATCTGCCAAGCAGATAGTTGATACGATTGAACGAAACGGAGGCAAGCCGACTGGTCCGGTGCCATTGCCAACAGAGATACATAAATATACAGTGAATCGTTCGTCTTTCATTGATAAAAATTCCCGAGAACAGTTCGAAATGCGAACCCACAAGAGAATCATTGATGTTACCAACCCAACCCCGAAGATTATTGATTCATTAATGAATCTTAACCTTCCAGCTGGGGTGGATATAGAAGTTAAGATGTGATTTTTGAGTAATCTCAAAAATCACCCTGAGCGACTTGTCCTGAGCTTGTCGAAGGAGTCGAAGGGTAAATAAATAAAAAACCATGAGCGAACAAAACGAACCAAAAGTTGAAAATAATTTTGCAGAAACCCTGAAAAAAATCGGTAGAAACATAGCGTTTTTAGACGGAACAAGAACCGAGTTAGACAGGGATATAAAGTTAAAATCTCTAGACCTTGTTAGGCAGCTAGAAGAAGAATTTGATGATAGTCAAATAAGGGTGCTTGTTAAAGAATTAGAAAGAACGCTTGCTCAGTTTGATGCTACAAAATCAGAATTAGATAGAGAAGCAAAATTGGAGGCCTTGCACTTAATTGAGGAATTGCAGAAATAATTTATTGTTTTACTCCCAGCCCTAAGGCTAGGGCCGAGAACCAAGGTAGTAAATGAATGGATAGAATCGTCAAAGTAGGGTATTATTAAATTATATGTCCGAACTTACAAAACAATATTTTGACCAACAATTAGGCAAGTTGGCCACCAAAGAAGAGCTAAAGAAGTTAGCGACAAAAGAAGATCTTAAGAATGTTAAGGTTAGCTTAGAAACCAAGATAGAAAACGAAGTTGGCAGATTGGAAACAAAAATAGAGGATGAAGCAGTAAGTTTAGCGGGTATGATGTCAAGACGGTTTGATGAACTGGAAAAGAAGCTTGATCTTCGCGAAGAAGTAGACAAACTTAAAGTCCAGATGAAAAAGGTTTGGGAAGCTTTGAATATAGCTTCAAAGTAAAATATGGACCTAAAGAACCAAATTTAAATGATGATGATGTAGTAGCCAATTGGGAAGGTGCAGATGAAATTGAGTAGGATCTGCAAACTAAAATCAAATCTGATGTGGAAAACGAACCACAAATTGAAAAGACTGAAACCGTTGAACTTACTAGTAGAGAAAAAGAGCTTATCGTGTTTGCTCTTAATATGAGACTTGAAGAACATTCTTCAGGAACTAATCAGGAAATAGAAGATTTGCTTAAAAAATTGAAATCATAATAAATTTATTACTTTCCCTTCTGCCTTTATGGGCGGAGAGATAAGGTAGTAATCAAAAACTGTATTTATCCGGCAATGGTCCTAACGGTTCATGGAAGTGATAACATTAGGCCAAACGGTTCTTGCCCCGCGAAGCATTCTTGAAGCAGGGGATAAAAATACATTACTTAATACGGCCTTAATTAAACAGATTGGTTTTAAATATTTCTAAAACCATTTAAATAGAAATTACAAAGATTTAGCTTGCTAATGCCGGCTGAGTCCGGTATTTTGTTTGATTAACTACGAATTTACTAATCTTTACGAATATACGAATAAGACTTTCTGAAAATTCGTACATTTGTATTAATTCGTAAATTAGGAGTAGGGTATGAAGTTTATTTTAGGTAAAAAATTAGGAATGTCTCAGGTTTACGGCGAAGATGGCAATGTCATTCCAGTGACGGTTGTTGAGGCGGAACCGAATATAGTCTTGCAGGTTAAAAATATGGAGAAAGACAAGTATGAAGCCGTTCAGGTTGGATTTGGAACAAAAAAAGAAAAGAATATTAACAAACAACAGAAGGGCCATTTTAAGAACATGGGTAATTTTGCAACTATAAAAGAATTTAGATTTGATAGTAAGGGTAAAAGATCAAGAGGCCAGGAGCAAGAAGTAATAAGTTCTGCTCAACTAGCAGTGGGCCAGAAGATAGATGTTTCAACTTTTAATCCCGGAGATTTAGTAAAAGTAACTGGCATGACCAAGGGTAAGGGTTTTCAGGGGGTTGTTAAAAGGCATGGTTTTCATGGTGCTTGGGCTAGTCATGGCCATCATTCAGTGCTGCGTCATGCCGGTTCTATTGGCCAGAGATTTCCCCAGCATACATTAAAGGGTATGAGAATGCCGGGCAGGATGGGTTACGATAAGCTAACTACTAGGGGGTTAAAAATCGTAATTGTAGATAAAGAAAATAACCTGCTAGCGATAAAAGGAGCTGTGCCCGGAAACAAGGGCGGATTAGTAATGATACAATCACAATAACTACGAATTTACTAATCTTTACGAATATACGAATAAGATTTTCTGAAAATTCGTACATTCGTATTAATTCGTAAATTAGGAGTAAGTATGGATTATCCCTTGTACAATCAGCAAGCGGAGAAAGTCGGAAAAGCCAGCTTGCCTGACAATGTTTTTGGCATTTCTATGAATAGAGATTTATTGCATCAAGTAATTACGGCCCAGATGGCTAACAAGAGACAGGTTATTGCTCATGCCAAGGGCCGAAGTGAGGTTCGAGGCGGAGGCAAGAAGCCATGGAGGCAGAAGGGGACGGGCCGCGCTCGTCATGGTTCTATTCGTTCGCCAATCTGGAAGGGTGGAGGCGTAACTCATGGACCGACCAAAGAGAGGAATTTCAAAAAGAAAATTAATAAAAAAATGGCCAGAAAAGCATTATTTATTGCTCTGTCTTCAAAAGCCAGAGATAAAGAACTGGTTGTAGTTGAAGATTTAAAACTTCAAAATTGGAAGACCAAAGAAATGGCTAGCGTTATGAATAAAGTTTCCGAACTTTTTTCGGCTAAGCATGGCAGTTTACTTCTTGTTACCGATCAGAAACTAAGCGATACAGTGGAAAGAGTTGCTAAGAATTTACCCAAAATTGACGTTATGGAAGCAAAGAACCTTAATGCTTTAGATGTGCTTGGCAGGAAGAACCTGATTTTGTTAAAAGATTCCGTCGGTGTTATAGAGAAAAATTTTCATGCCAGGTAGTAGAAGTTCGAGTTGGCTAACGCCATTACAATTTGCTACGCAAATTGTAGCTCGAACTTTCACTACCTGGCAAGCATAATCATGGCATTATTCAGTAAAACAAAACCTTCGTCCCGAGCTCAGGTCGAGGGAAAAGAAAAAGATGAGACCAAGAAGGGCTCTGATATTGAGTTGAATAAAACAGACAAAGAAGAAGTGAAGGAGAATGTATCTTCGGGCCTGCCTGCCGGACAGGCAGGGAGCATAGCTTTTTCTGGTATTGGCGGAGCCGAGACACACAAAGTGTTAAGGGGTTTTTATGTAAGCGAGAAGGCATCAATGGGAATTGCCGGTAATCAGTATATTTTCAAAATTTTTAATAATGCCAACAAGACAGAAGTAAAAAAAGAAGTTTCCAAGCTTTTTAGGGTCAAAGTTAAGAGTGTAAAGATTTTAAATATGCCAGAAAAAAGAAGGGATTTTGGGAAACATCCCGGATCGAGGTCGGGCTTTAAGAAAGCAATAGTTATTTTGAAACCGGGTTATACAATAGGTCAAGCCAAGCCGTAACTACGAATTTACTAATCTTTACGAATATACGAATAAGATTTTCTGAAAATTCGTAGATTCGTACCAATTCGTAAATTAGTAGTAAGATGAAATTATATAAACCAACAACTCCATCAAGGAGGCAGATGACAGGATATGATTTCTCTCAATTAACAAAGATTGATCCTTTAAAGCGTTTTACATCTTCGTCTCAACGGGCTTTCGGTCGGAATAACAAGGGCCGAGTCACCAGTCATTATCGTGGCGGAGGGGCGAAAAAATTGTATCGACAAATTGATTTTCGTCAGGATAAGTTTAATGTCCCCGCTAATGTTGCCGCTCTTGAATATGATCCAAACAGGACTGCTAGAATCGCCCGTCTTCATTTTAAAGATGGGGAAAAAAGATATATTCTCGCTCCCCAAGATTTAAAGGTGGGTGATGTTATAATTACATCAGAAAAAGGAGAAATAAAACCCGGAAATAGGGTTAAGTTAAAAAATATTCCACAAGGTACTTTGGTTCACAATATAGAATTATTTCCTGGCGGCGGAGGAAAGATGGTTCGCTCAGCTGGTTCTGGAGCAACAGTTTTGGCGAGTGATAATGGTTACGTTCAGCTAGTTATGCCTTCATCCGAGATAAGAATGGTTTCCGAAGAATGCTATGCTTCTATAGGCCAGTTGTCGAATGCTGAGCATGGCTTCATTAATTTGGGTAAAGCTGGCCGTTCTCGATGGCTTGGACGAAGACCCAAAGTCCGGGGAACCGTTAAAAATCCAGTCGATCACCCGTATGGTGGCGGAGAAGGCAGACAAGGAAGGGGAACTCGAAGACCAAAGACTGCCCAAGGTAAAATTACGGGCGGAAGAAAGACCAGAAATAAGAAAAAGAAATCAGGTAAATTTATAATGCGTAGACGTATAAAATAATAATATGAGCCGATCGCTAAAAAAAGGTCCATATGTTGACGAGAGAGTGCTGAAGAAAATCAGCAATTTAAAGGTGGGAGACAAGACAGTTATTAAAACATGGTCACGAGCCTGCACTATTGTTCCAGAAATGATCGGGTTTACTTTTGGTGTTCATAACGGTAGAGTACACATTCCTGTATTGATAACTGAAGATATGGTTGGTCATAAACTGGGAGAAT
>CAZCYM010000013.1:2182-13440 GCA_964502945.1 uncultured Candidatus Saccharibacteria bacterium | reverse complement strand
CACTCAACAAAGAGCCAGTTATAATTGTGCCGGGGATTTTGGGATCGAGGTTAAATAAAGTAGCTGATGGGGAAGAGGTTTGGCCTAATGTCGGAAAAATGCTAAGTGTTTTGGATCTTGAAGACAACTATTTAAATGATTTAAAATTGGATAACAATGGCAATGAGATTTTAGATATAAATTCGTCAGAAATTATAGAGAGTGCACTCTCTTTTAATCAATATGGTGATCTGATTAAAAAATTCAAAGACGATGGCTATCAACTAGGAGTAGATTTATTTCTTTTTCCCTATGATTGGCGTTTAGACGTTGCATTATCTTCGCTCGGTTTAAATTCGGTTATAAATGAAGCTATCATTAATTCACCGACGGGAAAGGTCAATATTATTGCTCATAGTATGGGCGGGTTAGTGGTTAAGGATTATTTAATGCGAGAAGGTGATGCAAATATCAATAAATTGATATTTGCCGGAACACCCCATCTGGGGGCACCAAAGGCTTTTAATGCTTTAAATTTTGGTGATGATTTTGATTTGAAATTCCTCAGTCTCGGTTTAAATAAAAATAAAGCCAAAGATATTGCTCAAAATATGCCAGCGGTTTATGAATTGCTGCCTAGTCGGGAGTATATAAATCAGGCCAGTTCTTATGTTAGCGATACTAGAACTGGAAACCCACAATTGTTTACCTATGATCAGATAAGCCAGTTTATGATATCCGATCCATTCCTTTTAGATTATCGCAATTCAGATATCTTGAATGTAGCCGATCAATTTCATCAGTCTCATGATGGTTGGATGCCGCAATCGTCTAGCGTTTATAGTCTCATCGGTTGTCAGGCCTATGACACCATAGGCTCATTTGAGATAGAAGACAAAGATTCCATGGACATTGATTCGATTACTGGAGATGGAACTGTACCAGTTACTAGTGCTAACCATATCTCAGTCGGAGAAAAATATTTTGTAAGCTATCCAACTACAAAAATTGATCATGTCGGCTTGATTAAAGATAATCTGACCGTTGATCTGATATTTAATCTTATAACAGTAGGGGAAGAACCAGTTTTACCTAGTGGCATATCAAAGTCATTATCTGAATGCGATGAGATTCTAAATCAAGTCAAACACTTAAGATTCAGCACTCATAGCCCGGTCAATCTTCATGTTTATGATTCATTAAGCAATCACACCGGCTTAACATCCGAAGGAAACATAGAAACAAACATCCCTGACAGCAATTTTGTTCAGGTGGGGGATAATAGTTTCGTGTTTGTTCCCGATGGAACTGGATATTCGATTAAGATAAATGCTTATGCAACGGGCAGTTTTGATTTTAAAGTAAAAGAGCTGAATAACGGAGAAGTCAGCCGCTCTCTTGTTTATGAAGATATTCCAATAAATAACTCCGAGCTAGAAGCAAATTTCGAGTTTACAAGTATTGCCAGTTCAAACCCGCTTGATATAGATCAAAACGGAGACGGAGAAATTGATATTGGTTATTCTTCAGACGGAAGCAGAATTCTTTATCATGGTATAGAAAATGTTATTTCAGATATCAATATGGTCTATGACTTAGGGTGGATAACAACCGAGAAGGACAGAAACTCCTATCTTAAAAAACTGGAAAAAGTCATAAAAATACAGAATAAAATCGATAAAATTATAGAAAAGCTTCCCGATGGTTCTATGAGGGAAAAACGAATCCAACGTTTAGAAAAGAAGATAGACAGGCTGTTGGCAATTCAATTTCTCAAAGATTTAGAGAAGGATTATAATAAAGGGAGAATAAAAGAGCAGGGATATAACTTGCTCAAAGAAGATATTTTATGGCTTTTGGAGAATTAAGAAAAAATAAAAATTTTGTAACAGGCTTTTTAATCGGTATTGTTCTTACTTTGGGCCGTGCCTGGGTTTCTATGCTTGAACTAGTACTACGTCCAATATTTGAATTATGGAGTCGTATTTGGTCACCCGGATTAGTTCTAGAGATTATCCCATTATATATTTCTGGACTCATAATTTTTGTAATTATTTGGTGGCTATTTTTAAGAGGACAGAATGGTAGCTCTTTAGCCGTTTCTATTAAATTGTTCTCATTTGGTTTTTTATCCTCTTTTATTTTATTTTTACTTCTTGCAATAATTGCTATCTCACAATTTGAGTTTGCTCAGTAACCTCGGTTTCTAGCTAAAATAAAGTCACGACATCGCAAGACGTGACTTTGGGGATTTTTTGTCAGTCTTTTTGTTGGCTAGTATAGTCTCTCGTTGTCTCATTAAACATTCGCTTGATTACTTATTGACATCTTTGTTGATAAGACTAGAATTAGTTAACTTTTTAGCGTTTTTTATATAATAATTAAAAAATCGGGCAAATAATAAATATGCATGCTATTTTCAAAAAAGGATTACGTTCGTGGTCGAAGATAAAAACAGTTATTACTTATCGGAAATTGATCAGGGCATCTATTAAAACTTTCAAGCCGATTCTTCGGATTACTAACAAAAGAGTAATGAGGTATGTTTCCATGGTCACAATATTTACCATGGCTTTTGGTTTGATATTTTGGTCAACAGATTTTAATATCGCATATGCCGATTCAACCAGTGTTGGAGCATCAAAAGATGGGTGGGTTGATCAAGCTGCTACTTCTGAAAATCATGGAAACAACTCAGAGCTTAAAGTTAAATCAAAAAATAATTCAGACAATAGGCGATTGCTCCTAGAATTTAATTTGCCATCTCTTCCTAGCGGTTATGTCATTGATTCTGCCACCCTGATTCTATACATGCAAAACGCCCCGTCTGACGATAGAACATATGGGGTTTACAGAGTAACTGGTTCTGATTGGATTGAAGGAAATGGCGGGCATGATAATAATCCTTCCGGGGAATTAACCTGGAGTAACAAACCATCAACTGTTGCTAGCTCAAGTTCAACGGTAACAACTGGGACTAGTAATAACGTTTATAAGTCATGGGATGTTACATCTGATGTTTCGGGAATGTATAATAGTTCTTATAATAATTACGGCTGGACGATTAAAGATGAAGCCGAAAATAATTCCCAGTCACGTGAGGGTAAATTCAGGTCTAAAGAACATAGCGACTCAACTCAACGTCCTAAATTAGAGATTAGTTACCATATAGCACCACAAGGTTCTATTTCTGGTTATAAATTTAATGATTTGGATGGGGATGGATTCTGGGATCAAGAAGGTGAAAATCTAGAACCAGGTCTGGCTAATTGGACAATTACATTAAGCAATGGAGATGAAGTTACATCTGATGAAAATGGATACTATATTTTCGAAGGATTAGAGAACGATGATTATGTAGTTTGTGAAGAGATGGGGGCCGATGAAGATTCCTGGAGTCAAACTTACCCAAATATTGATAGCGAGAACATTGCGGATGCTGATATCTATGAATTTTGCGATGAAGAAAGTGATTCATTTGGGAAATATGGTTATGAGGTAGAAATAGATGAAGATCGGGCCGAGGAAGTAAATTTCGGTAATGTTCAGTATGGCAGCATAACAATCCAAAAAATTACGGATCCTGAAGAAGTAAATCCAGACAATGAAGCAGGAGGATTTGAATTTACAGTAACTGGTCAAGAAGATTCTGTTGTTGAAAGCGGGGATTCAACCACTTACAACGATCTAATAGCTGGAACATATGATGTTCAGGAAATTGTGCCGGAAGGATGGAGTTTAAGTGGGGTCAGCTGTGTTTACGATGATGAGTCAGTCGGTCAGGATATTGAGAATGGTAAAACCGTTGTTCTGGATGCCGGCGATGACGTGACTTGTACATTTACTAATACCAAACTTGGTACTATAACAGTTTACAAATTTAATGATTTAGACAATGGCGGCGATTTGGATAGAGGAGAACCAGCATTGGAAAATTGGACCATGGCCCTTGGACGTGTTGGAACGAGACCACAGCCGGAACAGCCGGCAAGCACAGATAATCAAATTCCGATAGAAATCGTTGCCATGTCTTTAACTGGCGTAGATGGCTCGGTTAGATTTAAAGTTGATCAACCCGGTGACTATAAAGCTTTTGAAGCTCAGCAAGATGGCTGGTCAGTGACTTCACCTGGACACATCGATTCATTCTTCGATATTACCTATGATCTTAAGTCTATAGCCGAAGGAGATCCTGATTTTGACCTTCTTAGTATCGGGGATCCGGACTTTGATCTCTTGCGCTCATCTTTCTTTGATATATTTGTTGAGTTAAGCGGCCAGGAAGTTTCTTATGATAATCAGGAGAATCCGTTAAGATTTTTGAATCATTTACCTAGTCCGACGCCTACGCCAACTCCTACACCGAGCGAAAGCCCAGAACCTATTTCAACTCCTACCCCAACGCCAGAAAATAATGGCGGTGGAAGTGGAGGCGGGGGAGGAAGTCCGGGCGGTATAATTATAGATGGCCCTGGAGCTAATCCTCCTTCGAGTAGCGGTGGTACGGTTGCTGGTGCAAGCACAACTCCTACACCTAATCCAACGCCAACTTCTACATCTAGCCCATCAGGATCGACATCTGGTGGCGGATCATCTAGCTCAGGCAATTCAGGCGGAGGAGAACCATCTCCGACTCCGGAAGTAATGGGAGAAAGCCCGACTCCTACGCCAAGTGAGACATTGACTCCATCTGAATCTCCATCGCCAGAAGGTAGCAATCTATTTGCTGAATTTCTTAACAGTTTACCAGATAGTTGGGTCTGGCTGCTGCCTCTATTTGTTTTGATAGCCTTATTTTTTATATGGTTAAGTAGGCGATCATAAAAAACTAATATTTGTCTCTCTGGCTTCCTCAATGGTATAATTAAGCATGATGAATATTAAGAGGTCGTCTCAAAACCCTCTTTCTGGCTGAAATCTATAAATTTGAGCCGAATCGAAGCAAAAATTATGAGGCATATTCAGGGATTTCAGACGAATATGGGGTTTTGGGATGACCTCCCAGCTTTCTGCTTCGATATTCGGCATATTTAGCATTCTAAACTCAGCCAGCTTCTGGTGGCTGGTAATCATTGTGCTTGTAGCCCTAATTTTATTTAGGATGAACAGTAAAAAAAGAGGTAATCGGTAATCTCGCATTTCCAAAATTAATCATAAAAATTCCCGCACTCATGTGCGGGCTAAGTAGTTCTTATTGTGGAACTGGTTGTAGGGCTTCCAGAGCCTTGAGTAGCTGGACAATGATAAAAACCGGATTAAATTCCAGATATATCAGGAGTTGAACAAGAAAGTATAAACTCAAATTCAGAGCTCCGTGGCACAGTATTGCTGGCCAGAGCGTGCGAGTCTTGATAACCAGCCAATATAACGGGAAACCTACCAAAAAGGGAGGTAGTAGATGATAGTAGTTTTTTGTAAAGGATGAGGTGAAAGCCCATATATGGCTGTAACTCCATAAACTATTCAGCAAAAAAACTGTTAATAGTATTGCCACCTTGGTGAGATTGTATCCTAGAAGTTTTATTCTAAAATTTTTCTTTAAAAGTAATACTATGGGATAGCGTTGGGTGAATTCTTCTATGATAGGGGCTGATATGCAATAGAAATATGAGAAAAGCAAGAAGTTGGTCCAGTTTCGTTCTGCAAAAATTATCTTATGATTACTGGCATAATCGCTGACTAGTTTTAATATAGTTTTCTCGTCCAACATGTAATAGGCGATTAGCATTAAAAACAAGGCTATTATGGCATTGAAACAAAACACCAGTGAGGTTATTTTTAGTTTCCACCCGAATCTATTTATGTCGAGATTGAAGTCAAATTTCTCCGGAGGATCCATGGTTAACCTATTTGTAAAAGAACCTCGTATTGAATCCTAATATAATTGAATAAACTAGACAATCCTGTCATAATTGTCCAATGGAGTATCTATTTGGAATCGACCTCATTACTTTGGTTAAAACCGCTGGTTATATCGGCCTATTTTTTATTATCTTTGCCGAATCCGGTCTTTTGATAGGATTTTTTCTACCGGGAGATTCCTTGCTTTTTACGGCTGGGTTTCTGGCTTCTCAGGGCTTTCTTCATATCATACCGCTTGCTATTCTGACTTTTACGGCTGCTATTTTGGGTGATAATTTTGGTTATGCTTTTGGGAAAAAGGTCGGGGTCAAACTATTTACTCGCGAAGATTCCATTATTTTTCACAAAGATCATCTCCGGAGAGCCGAGAATTTTTACGAAAAATATGGCGGTAAAACCATAGTCCTAGCCAGATTTTTACCAGTAATTAGAACCTTTGCCCCGATAGTGGCTGGGGCGGGCAAAATGAATTATCGCCAATTCTTTGTCTATAATCTAGTTGGTGGAGTGGTCTGGGGATTAGGCATGCCTCTTCTTGGATATTTTCTAGGCAATACAATACCAAATATTGATCGTTATCTGGTCCCGATAATTTTGTTCATAATTTTTGCCTCGATGGTTCCACCAGCTTGGCATTTTCTTAAAGAAAAACATCATCGTCAGCAGGTGAAGGGTCTGGTTAGGCAACTGACACAGCTTGTTGTGGGCAAGAAGAGATAGTATAATTGAATCAAATGTACGTTATCGGTATTACAATATTCGTTTTCGGCCTTGCCTTTTTACTAAGAAACCTTGGTGTTATTTATTTTCCCGGAAGTTTTTGGTCTTTGTTCTATCCTTTGATAATAGTAGGGCTTGGTTTAGTTGTCATTTGTGTTACTCATGAGGGTCGTAAACTACTCAAAAAAATAAAAGAGTGGCTCGATTGGAGCAAGAAGGTAGGGTAAAAATCTTGCTAAGCGGGATTTTTACTAGTAAAGTTTTAGTTTATCTCCAAGACCTATTTTGTTTTTGTTCGACCAGCCGGCGTTTACTTCAAGGACGTATTTAACGGGCAAAGGGGGAGAAAAAGTTGTAGGGAAAGTTTCTGGCAGTACATTTTTTTCTATACCAATTATCGTATTTTTGGCATCTATCCATATTATATCCAGTCCGAATTTCATATCTTTCATCCAGAAGGCCGGCGCGAAGGACTCTTGGAAAATAAAAATCATTCCCTCGTTTGCGGCCATATATTCTCTATCGGACAAGCCCTGAGTTTGTTCGTGGGGCTCGTCGGCTATATCAACGGCTAACTTTACGTCGTCGATATAGATTTCCTTTTTGGTATCACTTATTTTTTTAACATTTTTTTCAGAGTCGCTATTAGATGACCAGTAATAAGACGAGATTAGCAATACTAATATGGCCAGGCCAATTATAATTATAAACTGCTTAAACTTAGACATGTCTTAAGTATAGTCTATTTCGGCTTGATTTTTAAATCAGGGTATGATAAGATAAATACATCGTAGGTTTTCTCGTGTGTGTTTCCTCTAAGTATTTAGTAGGAGCAGGTCGTTACACCCCTGTGGGTGTGAGGCTTAAACCGGGAGGTCGTTCCTACTAAATACATGGAATCACGGAGCAAGTATTAAGAATTATGGCTTTTAGCTCATAATTCATAATTCGTTATTCGTAATTCTTTATTTAAGTGAGTAAAAAATTATATGTAGGCAATTTGCCCTACAACACTGCTAGCGCCGATTTGCAGACTTTGTTCTCGCAATATGGTGCAGTAGAGAAGGCCGATGTTCTTATCGATAAGATGACCGGCCGATCCCGTGGCTTCGGATTTGTCGAAATGACAAATGATGAAGAGGCCCAAGCTGCAATCGATGGCTTGAACGGGAAAGAGCACGAGGGCAGAAAGCTTGTTGTCAATGAAGCCAGACCGTTGGCCGACCGACCTCCGCGAAGGAGTTTCGGTGGCGGCGGTGACCGAGGCGGATTCGGCGGTGGCCGAGGCGGATTCGGTGGCGGCAGTCGAGGCGGAGACAGGTACTAATCTGTTTTCCCAATCAAAAACCCCTGAAAAGGGGTTTTTGATTTAGCCAGCTACATGGTATGATTTTAAGCATGTCCCAAACATCTGCCTACGTATTGATAATATTTCTTGCTTTTGGTGGCTTTCTAATAGCCCGCTATATTCGACACCATAAAAAGAACGTCCAAGAAGCTTTGATTTGTCCTCTAAGGGTCAACTGCGATACGGTCATTCATAGTGATTATTCAAAGTTTCTTAGAATGCCGGTGGAAACTTTAGGAATGACCTATTATGGCTTGCTGGCTATGAGCTATGGGTTGATAATTATTTTTCCCGTTCTAGGAATACCCCTAATCGTTTCGGGCCTACTTTTTGCCACTATATGTGCTTTTATTTTTTCCATTTATCTGACATTAGTTCAGGCTTTTATTTTAAAAAATTGGTGCACCTGGTGTCTTATTTCAGCCTCTATCTGCGCGGCGATTTTCATTATAGATGCTCTGAGTTCTCCTTTTTTCTCGATTTTTATTCGAGGCCTCTAAGCTGAGTATTTAGATATGAATTTAGAGTCTCTTAAAAAGGATACTAAATATCACTGGACCAATCATGTTGTCAGAAAGATGACTTTTTATGGTTTGTCGCCGGATAGAGTGAAAAGAGTTATTCGTAATCCTAAAAGAGTTGAGGGCGGAGTAGCTGAAAATACAATCGCGGTAATGGCTCAGGGAAGTAATATGAAAAAACCTTCAGAGATTTGGGTAATGTACCAGCAGAAAAATCAAAATGCAAAAATCAAAAATCAAAATTTTGGAAAGAAGATAATTATATCTGCCTGGCGTTATCCTGGAATTAGTCCGGTCGGCAAACAAATTCCTATTCCACGCGATATCCTGGAAGAACTCAAAAACGAGGGTGTTTTGTAAAAATAAGCACAGAGATAACCCCTCTTCGACACGCTTCCGGTCGGATAACTCCTTCGTGAGTTATCCGACCCCAGCTATATTCGCCCCTCTGACCACCCAATGATGGACTCCGTCCCATATTATATCATTGGGTGATCTTTCAAGGCGAAGGTTCACGGGAGGAACTTCCTGGGAATCGCCTCGGGGTCTCAAATGTCTCAGATGGATCATCTCTGTGCTTATTTTTGTCCCGTAATCTAGGTACCCCGGGAACCATTTACTTTATCTTAAAAGTATGATATAGTAAAAATACTTGGATTTGAGTACATTCACATAAACTAGGAGGCGGCTGTGGCTAACGGAAAGACAAATACATTCCAGGGAACGATTCGGGGAGTGGAGGTGGTGCATCGAAAGAACTTCACGGAATTCATGGGACCTATGCGCCGTGCTCGGATTGTTGTTTGGGCAACTACAGCAAGGGGCAAGCGGGTTTGGATTCGTACCGTGGAGGGAGAGCTCGATCAACTCAATATCGGTATCAAGATTGTCATGGCTCAGGAGTTCTTTGGTAAGCTTGTTGGTTATAAGATTCGCTTCCATCAAGATAAGTGGGAGGGGAAAAATACCTTCTTTGCTGAAAAGGAATCATTGCCCGATAAGTTTCGGGTTTCATATCCAGAGATCAAGAAGGTAATGTGGCGATGGGTCAAGACTCATTATGGCGTTGAGCTTGATCGGCTGCAAACGGACAGAATGGCCAAAGCGGCAGAGACGCGGAAGAAAAATGCTGAGAGGGATGTTCAAGCAGATCTTCGGCGTAAGGCGTTCCTCGAAGAGCGTCGTAAAAATGCTCTTCACGCCACTTTCAACAAGGGTCGGAATCCGAAATATGGAACCGATCAATGGGAAGCGCGGCATGAAGGCCGCAAGCTCGTCCTTCGAAAAGAAGATCGGTACGACCCAACAGAGGGTTCAATTCCGATTGAGAACGAGTTCGATCTGATTCCGGACAAGGTCATTCTTGTCAGGCGTATCTGATCGAAACACGGAGCGGGTAGAGGTAAAATTCTACCCGCTCTTTAAGGAAAAAAGGGGAGAGCGCAATGAGGCAGTTCTTTATTGTAGTGTTTATGGTTGTTGTGGCAATCCAAATGTATGCCATTACAGCGGCCCAGACTCGCAAAGGTTCCTTGTATGGCTGGATTGTTGTTTTGGATGCCGGCCATGGAGGGATGGATCCCGGAGCATCTGGGGTTTTTCAGGGCAAGCGTGTTGTTGAGGATGAATATGTTTTTGATGTCGCTCTCCGTGTCCGGCGAATGATTCGGGCCAGAGGTGGTCTCGCTATCATGACCACGGTGGACAAGATCGGTGAGCGTAATTGGACACCCTTCAAGGTTTTTCCAGATGAGCGCACCGAAAGATTTGCCATGGACGGCACAGTCGTCAGGGCAGGAACGGCTGGTCTTCGTAGGCGTCTTCGTCTGGGCAACCAAATCAAGTATAGGTATCCCAAACATCATCAGGCGTGGATTTCGATCCACTTCGATGTTCGGGGACGGGGTGGAGACGATGGTGTCCGGATAATTGCCGCTGACACTGAATTGCAGATCGCCAAATCTCTTGAGCGTTCATTTGGGAATGCTAAGCGGCTGAGAGACGATGATCCAGTAGTCGAAAGCGGCGATCGAGATCATGGGATTCGCCGGCTATTCATCTTGAGCGGTGAGAACCGTATCAAGGAAAAGGTTCTAATCGAGCTCGGTAATTTTAGGAACGAAGCTGATGTCTGGCGGATACGCCATCACGTTGTCCGTGAGGCATATGCCAAGGCAATTGTCGATGCACTTGTTGGCTGGTAGATCTGATGGAGCGTGCGCTTGGAAACCAGGTACGCTCCTTTTTGTTGTCCTATTTACTTTTACTATAATTATGATATTATATAGACCGTCCTTTAAGAAGGAGATGCGGTCGATGCAGGTAAGGGCTAGAGTAAAAGATTTGGTTTTCAATCCATCGCTGTGCGATGGAGTTGGAGATCACATGACTGGTCGAAAAATCGGTGATCAATGGTATAGTTCGATTGGTTTAGGTCGGGGAGAAGACCTATTTGGTTCGCAGCTATTTCTATATGTTTCAGTGGGCCGGAAGACTGTTAGAGCTTGGGCGAATCGTAGATTCAAGGAGAGGCTTTTCGCGCTAAATCCTTGTTTGGCAGCAAGACGGGTAATTCTTGAGGAGACTATGCCGAAACACGTAACCGTGCTTCGAGAAAAAAATAATGATGGTCATTATCATTATGTAATTGAAGATAAAGACCATGAAGAGTGGTTGGAGAGAATTAAATCTTTGGCTAGTGTTAGCTAGATATCCAAGAGGTGTGCGGGAAAACCCGTACACCTCTTTTTGTTTTCTTGACCCTTAACACTTAATACATAATACTGGATACTATGAGGGTGGGCTGTCATGTTTCAATTGCTGGAGGG
>CAZCYM010000013.1:0-2172 GCA_964502945.1 uncultured Candidatus Saccharibacteria bacterium | reverse complement strand
ATGTTCACCCGGTCGCCTCAGGGTGGACCGGCGCCAAAGATTGATGGCGAAGTAATTAAAAAATTCAAAGAGGAAATGGAAAAGTGGGGGCAAGAAAACTGCTATATCCACGCGCCATATTATATTAATTTTGCTTCAGCTCAACAGAAAATAAGAGAAGCATCAGCTAGGGTTATCCGAGAAGAACTGGAGAGGGGTAGTTTAATTGGAGCTAAATATGTTATGACCCACTTAGGTAGTTCGACCTCCTTCGAAAAAGCTCAGGACGGGTCGCTCACTGTAAACAGTTCTAAGGATTTTTCTCGGGCAGAAGCTTTAAAACTGGTTGCGGAGGGTGTTAAAAAGATAATGAAAGGATATAAAGGCAGTACCGAGTTTTTACTAGAAATATCAGCTGGCGCGGGAAATGTAATTGGGGATACCTTTGAAGAGCTTCACCAGATTATCAACGATGTTGAGAGTGATGGAGTTATGATATATCATAACTTGGGGATATGTTTAGACTCGGCTCATATGTTTGCTTCGGGTTATGATGTCAAAACTAAAGAAGGATTTGATTCAGTTATTAAAACTATTAAAAAAACAATCGGTCTTGAAAAGATAAAATTGATCCATGCCAATGACTCTATGGTTGACCTTGGCGAGCGCAAAGATAGACATGACCATATCGGAGATGGTAAAATAGGAGTGGAAGGTTTTAAAAATTTAATTAAAGCTTTTCCGGAAGTTGATTTTATTCTCGAAACCAAGCCCGATAAGGTGGCCGAGGATATAATAAAACTTAAGGAAATAAGAAAATAATGGGCAATTTTTCTAGATATATCAGTGATGGCAGTGGTATGGATTGGAGCGGGGTTGGTTTTGGTCTTTTTGGCGGAATGATGTTTGGAGGTTTTATGCTGGTGCTTGTTGTTTGGACTCTTTACTGGAAATATCAATCTCTCTGGTATGCGGCCAAGCATGACCATAAATGGTGGTTTATTGCTCTACTGGTTGTTAATACGGCCGGTATTTTAGAGATATTATACTTGTATATCTTTTCAAAAAAGATGCCGGGACATGATGAGAAAAGTGTTCCGATGGTGCCATAAAATAGTATTGCATATTAAGTGTTAAGGTAAAGAAATAAAAAGCCCTGACATTCGTCGGGGTTTTTGGTATGGAACTATCGGGAGTTTGTTCGGCAATCACTGTGGGTAATTACTTGTAAGGCCACGCCCGTAGAGGTAGAACCAATCTTTTCAAATGTTATATACAAGTTACCGTCGATGGTATCACATATTACACTCAATTTGGATGACGACAGATCAATCTGTCTCTGGAGCTGTAATCTTTGTGGCGAGTTGGCCAATACCGTGGTTGCTGGTATATGGATTGTAACGTAAATACCGAAGATAATAGTGATGATCCCTATTACCAAAGGAATTGGCCCAAACAAATTATTTTTGAACGAAAATAATTCTGCAAGAAATCTATGCATTTCCGCCTCCTTTTTAGAGAGTTCTCATCGCGAATTCATAATAATCTAAATTTTGAACCTTGTCAAAGACTTCTTTTTGAATTCTTTAAATTTATCTTTAGCGATTGAATCTCTGATTTTTTCAACCAAATTATTGAAGAACCACATATTGTGCATGAGACAGTAGCGCTGACCGGCTGAGCCTTCATCAAAAACATGGCTCTTAATAAGTTCTCTTATCTTGTAGCGAGGCATCTTTGTTTTACAAGTTGGACAGCCACAGTCTAGTTCTATGACTTTTTTGTCTTTTGAAAAATAACCTCGGCGGATATCAATCGTTCCATTTTTGGTATATAGGCGGCCATGACGGGCTTCGCGAGTGGGGATGACACAATCAAATAGATCAACCCCATTTTCTACTGCTCGAAAAATATCTTCTACTTGGCCGACTCCGAGAAGATGACGCGGTTTATCTTCTGGTAAGTGGGGGATTGTCCACTTAAGCACATCAATCATTTCTTTTTTGCCGAAAGAACCGCCGACACCGAAACCGTCGAATGGAAGGGAGCCGATAAATTTTGCCCCTTTTATGCGAAGATCCTTAAACGGTCCGCCCTGAGTTATGCCGAATAACATTTGTTTTTTGTTTTTATGTTTTTTAATACATGTTAGTGAGATCGGAAGAGCGTCGTGTAGGGAAAGAGTGTGGAAGG
>CAZCYM010000012.1:7248-13836 GCA_964502945.1 uncultured Candidatus Saccharibacteria bacterium | reverse complement strand
TTTTTGCGATTAATAATAATCCCGAGGTATCTTTATCAAGACGGTGAAGAATCCCATAGCGGGGGACGGGTGTGCCGGAGGCAATAAACGGCTCTCCGATATCCTTTAGCTTCGGATAATTTTCTATAACCCAATCAACAACGCTAGGTTGTTTATCGTCAATATTCTTCTGGTGTGTAATGAGGCCAGACGGTTTATCGATGACGATAATATTCCCATCTTCGTAAACGATTTTAGGGGTCATAGTGGGCGGTGAAGGATTCGAATTAAAAATTTATTGAAAACAAAGTGGACGCTGCAGGACTTGAACCTGCGGCCTACTCGGTGTAAACGAGTCGCTCTAGCCAACTGAGCTAAGCGTCCACTTTGTTTTCAATTCGCTCTAACCAACTGCCTGCCAGTCGAAGTTTTAATAAAGGCGGGAGCTAACCGCGCATAATTTTTTAGTGTTCTAACAACTGTTTGCCTACCGAATCTTTAGGGTAGACGAGGGCCAAGTATCTATTATTTACGGGAAATATTTGTAAATATCTTTGCGATGTTTTACGCGCATAAATTCGATACTGTTATCAACTCTTTTCTTAAAACCTATACGATAGTCGCCTAACTTAATACGAAAATAGAACCTAAACCCAGTGATGGGTTTAGTATTGTATAGAGAGAAACCCCTCACGTTTTTTAATTTTGGGAAAATATCAGTGCAAATATAGCGAACCTCCTTTTGTATATCACGAGGGAGTTTTTTAAAATCGCTAATGAAGCTCGGCTTGAAGAATATTTTCATTAGCTCAAAAGCTTTTTAGCCTTCGAAAGAGGAATACTTTTTTCTTTTTCCGAGGTTGTCATAAGATAACCAAGTAATTTTTCTTCAATTAGCTCCAGCAGTTCGTCTAAGAGGTCAGCTTTAACATGAAGCTCAAGCTCAGACCCCCCCCTTGTTTTTATAGTTGTTTGAATTGCCATTTTTTAATCTTATCAAAAATTTAAATTTTGAGCAACGATCAATTGGTGGGTGTGCCTGGATTTGAACCAGGGACCTTTTCATTATAAGTGAAATGCTCTAACCAGCTGAGCTACACACCCTTGAAAATATCTTTTATTTTACCGCCAAAATTGAGTTTGGTCAACGCATTTTTAGAATTAATTACGAGCGAACCCCTCTCTATTTTGTAGACCGTACTTTTTTCGAGGTTAAGAAAAACAATCAAATCAATAGATAATTTAGTTGTAACAATAAACCAGGGTCGAGCCTGCCTGCCGGCAGGCAGGTCCTCGAGGAGTCCCCTAGTTTTTGTTAACTAAATTGAGATTAATTTGATTGTTTTTACGCTGATAAAAAGTGGGTTGAAAAATAGAGAGGGGTGAGCGATTATTTTACCAGAGCGTAGTATTCCTTTTGTTCGAGAACCTCTTTTTCGATTAATTCCTTGGCAATCTTTACAAGAGTATCCATTTTTTTAGTAATGACTTCTTGAGCTTTTTTGAGGGCTTTGGATATTAGTTGAGAGATCTCTTTATCGATGGCAAAAGCAGTTGTCTCAGAATATAACTTTTCTCCAGCCATTTCTTTGCCTAAGAAGACCAGTTCTTCGCCTTGTTTGTAAACCACCGGCCCGAGTTTGTCCGACATCCCATATTTAGTAACCATTTTACGGGCTAGTTCAGAGGCAACTTTTAGATCATTTGAAGCGCCAGTTGTCAGTTCTTTAAAAACTAATTTTTCAGCCGTATATCCGCCAAGTAAAACGGCAAGCTCAGATTCGAATTCTGAACGTGACCGAAGATGCTTGTCTTCACTAGGAAGTTTTAAAGTATAGCCGCCAGCTTGACCGCGTGAAATTATGGAAACTTTATGAACTGGGTCGGTATGAGGAAGAAAAGTAGCAACAAGAGCATGGCCAGCTTCATGGTAAGCCGTTATCTCTTTCTCTTTTTTGCTAAAGACATGACTTCTTCGTTCTGGTCCCAGCATTACCTTTTCTATTGCTTGAAGCAGGTTTTCTTGGGTAATATCATTTCGATTTTTACGAGCGGCTAAAATGGCGCCTTCGTTCACCAGGTTTGCTAAATCGGCTCCCGAGAATCCTGGCGTTCTTTCAGCAACAACTTTAAGATTTACGTTTTTGGCTAGGGGCTTATCTAGGGAATGGATTTTTAATATTTCTACCCGGTCTTTCATTGATGGATCGTCAAGAACAATTCTTCGATCAAAACGACCTGGCCTTAAAAGGGCCGGGTCAAGAATATCGGGACGATTTGTGGCGGCCATTACGATGCAGGCATCATTAGTATCAAAACCATCCATCTCAACTAAAATCTGGTTAAGGGTTTGCTCTCTCTCGTCATGTCCTCCGCCAAGCCCAGCTCCTCGATGACGTCCGACGGCATCTATCTCGTCCACAAATATTATCGAAGGGGCGGTCTTTTTTGCCATTTCAAAAGTATCTCGAACTCTATTTGCTCCTACGCCGACAAACATTTCAACGAATTCAGAACCGGAGACAAAGTAGAAGGGGACATTGGCTTCATTGGCTACGGCCTTGGCCAGCATTGTTTTACCGGTGCCGGGAGTACCGATAAGTAAAATACCGCGCGGTATGTGAGCTCCGAGTTTATGGAATTTTTTCGGTTCTTTAAGAAACTCAACCACTTCTGATATTTCTTCTTTGGCTTCGATAAGTCCGGCAACATCCTTAAACATTATTTTCTTGCCATTCGTAAGTCCGGCTAGGCGGGCCCTTGTTTTACCAAAACTAAATGCCTGCATTGAACCTTTCTGGGCTTGACGAAACATAAACCAGAAAATTAGAACAATCAGAGCGAAGGGGAGGATGGCCGGTAGGATTGTCGAAAGAATAACCATAGTTCCCGACGGCTCTTTTATCTCTATTTTAGTTTGAGCTAATTTATCTTTCTCGGCGCCGACATTTAGGAGTGTTTCAAAAACTGAAACTCCTGGTTCTTTTTTAGCCAGGATTTTTTCGTCGTTTTTTAAAATTATTTCAAGAGTCTCACCGTTTACATCTATCTGTTTAATTTCGTCGGCATTTATTTTAGCGACTAATTCAGAAAGAGGAATAACAGCCGTTTCTTTCTGGGACGACTCAAAGAGGGCAACCAAAGACACTGCTCCCAGCAGGATTAAAAAGACGATCAAGACATATTTAATAAATGGCTTCATTTTTGAAGAGTTGAACTTTAGCATTTCGTATTAGAATTTCAACATTGACTGCTTCGATTATACATAGTATAATGTATAATAAGAACATTGTCAATCCAAGTATAACTTTGAAGGTCAGGAGGGGCCTTAAAATGACTGAAAATTCGGCGGCGATTGATCCTTCAGACATTTTTGAGAGTATGGTTCTGTCTACTGCTTTTGAGCCGCGAAGCGCTTCAATTGAGGAAAAGAGGAAGATTTTTGGAAAGGTCTGGGGCAGAGACATCTCTCGGCTACGGGGAAGCTTCGATTCGGCTGGGAAGAATCCAGGCGAAGATAGTCATGGTTTTGGTTTTCTAGTTGAGGCATTTGCCCGTTACTCTGACCGGTTGCCGATAAGGAATACCGATAAAGGGGATGAGGCGGCCCGAACAATTCTAAAGGAATTACACTCTGGGAAGAAAGGCAATATCAATCTTGTTCATCGCCGATCAAACAGCGATTTTCTTTGGGTAGAGTTAACTGGTAGACGGATTATAATCACGGGCATTGGCGAGGTCAAGGCATCTTACCAGGTTGCTTCTCAAAAAATTGGAGGCCAACTCAAGAGGCAAAAAAAATCACTTGAGATTTTGGTGGAGGAAATTAAATCTTCCAAAGGTCAGGGAATTGTCCAAGGATTTTTTAATCAAAGGAGTTTAGGAGTCTCCGACCACCTCGGTAAGTTTCTGATTGTTCCTTATGGAGAAAGAGAAAAGACAATGGGTGATAAAGAGTTTTTAGAATGGAAAGTTGTTGAGCTGGAATTTAGCTATAATGAGCTAGTTTTTATTGCTCAAAAGATTTGGCCGGATTTCCGGTCGGATAAAATATTTGGGCCAGGCCGTTTAACTAGCTTATTCAAGATAACCAACGAATTAGGTGAGTGGATTAGGCCCCGGCTCAGCAAGATCTTTAGTGACTCAAATGAGTTTGGTTCCGATAATCCAATGCCGTGTTTCGAGCTAGGACTCTTTTTTCTAGCAACAGGGAAAACTCCAATACTCGAGGATGAAGTCAGGTGGTCGGCCGAACTTGTACAGAAATGCTTCTGGCCAGCTGTTCAAGTGAGTCTCAATTTCTTGGTGGATCCAAGCTCTCAGCCAGAAACCGTTTTTTCAGAAAGGGAGAAGGCAGTTTTCCGTAAGTTTTTGTACCTCCTTACTTCTAACCGAGAAGATCTTGAGTACTTTATCTACTTTTTGCGAAATCTTGACGTACAGATAAAAGACCTTGCTCACGACCAGCATCAGATTAGGCAGTTAAAGAATATGAGCAAGGTTTGGACTGTCTGAAATATAAAACGCCCAGCCGTATTTATGCAGAGAACTGCATAAATACGGCTGGGCTTTGTCGTAGCTACTTAGGAGGGAATTCTCTGACCAACTCGACAAGCTTGGCCAGTGAAAATTCTGATGCTTTCGAGTTACCCCCATTCACTAAGTGGCCGGCAGGTTTATGATAATACCATCTCTTTGGTTCGAGCTTCTCGAGCTCTTTGTATAGAGTTGATACATCTAACCTTCTGGTCATGATTGCGGCGTGTCCGTCGAGGCGCCGGTTGATGAAGACGCCAACCGTTGGTGCACCAACCTTCGCGATAAAGCGGTTGTTTGTCTCAATGGCTACGCCAACAAGGTCACCGGTGGTAAAATTGAGTTTTTCCACTTTCGGCCACTCGGACTTGGCTTTGGCGTATTCTGTCTGCCAAAGGTTCCAGGCCCTGACCCAGAAGCTAATTTTTTTTTTTTTTTGTTCAACTGGTTCTCCAAGTCGCCACAAATCGCGTAGATAGCGGCCGGGCGTGAATGGAGCGAATTGACACTTCTTTGTCGCTTCAACCAAGTCAGAAAGTTCGCTGGTCATCAGCGAGTCGTTTCTCAGCGGAAGCATTCCGTTGGCTTGATTATCTTTATCTTCAAGAAAGGCATGAACCACATCTTTGAACCTTTCTATCAATTCCATTTCGTCATAGCCGAGATCGTAGAGATTACCAAAGATGCGAGGCAAGCTCATATGGAACTGATTCATGTAGCCATCTCGGTTACTCTGGGCGAGCAGTTCAAGTAACTTTGTTTCTCCAGCGTTAAGGCTGGTCGGATCATAGCCAAGGATCTTCACCAACGCTTCAGTTGCTGAACTGGCCCCGGTGGCTCTATAGCCCATTTCGCCGATCTCGATTGGAAGGAACCCCTGTTCTAAAAATTGATCTATCTGTTCCGGTGAGCACTCTGAATGTTCCAAGAACTTAATCTCGAGAACAGGACTGTTCTGGTGGCGTTCAAGAACGACTATTGCCGAAATCTCGTCCGGCAGTAATGGACGCAGCGTTACTACGCCTTGGGATCCGACGGTCACTTCTTCCACTTTTCCTCCTCACCGAGCTTAGCTCGGTTTTTGTTTACTCAAAGAACGATTCCCGATGATTATACCATAAAACAAATGACCCTGCAAGGCCGGGGTGGCCTTGCAGGGTCTGGTTGGTGGGAACCAAGGAGTAGCGATTACTCCTCGGTGTTGTTGTCTTCCGACTGACGCTTTGTCAGCCGGAGGTGCTCCGGGGCGTCCGTTTTGCGGACGGCCCAGAACACGTTGCCGAGAATCAGCTTCATCCTCCAAGGGAGGTTGCTGACCTCGAGCTCGCCTCGGAGCTCGTTGGCGAACGCCGCCGAGGTGCCGGTTACGGCCCAGACGATTTCCACCTTCGAGTTTTTACGCTCGACAATGTAACCAACTGGGTTGTACCGGTAATTCGGCTTCTGGCCTCGATCCGCGGTGTTCTTGCGGATCGTCGCCCGGACGGCATAGAGCCCGTCCGTACCCTCGATGGCGGTCAAGCCGTCAAGGTTCTCGGCCGAGACGCGGACAGCGTTGCGCTGTCCGGCCTCTCGATCCAACTGCCAGCTGACCTCGAACTCACGGTTGAGTTCGCGGACCAGCCGCCAGAGTGGATCGCTCTCGAGAACGGCCAACGGCGTCTCCTTCCCGATGAAGTCGGGGAGGAACGGTTTGGACGACACGATCTTGCGGGTCAGGCGGTCGCGCTTGACTCGCTTGATTGTGGTTTCGGTACCGGGCACGGTGCCGGTGACCGAGAACGTTGTTCCGTTGCCCGTCACTTGGAAGGTGACGGTGTGACGGCGACCCGTTTCGGGGTCCTCGTAGGAGATGGAAACAGGCGCGAGGCCCACTCCACCTTCGGCGATTCCCGTGAGAGTCAGAGGATTCTCCAGCTGGGAGACATCCCTCAGCTCGTCGGCGGTTTCCCGTCGATTGGCTGACTCCGTCTCGCGACGGAGATCTTCCTCGAGTGCTTGACGAAGCGGGTCGTACCAGACCCCTTACAAGTTGGAGGGAGTGACGGCCATCCCGGAGTTGTTGATCTCCGG
>CAZCYM010000012.1:0-7238 GCA_964502945.1 uncultured Candidatus Saccharibacteria bacterium | reverse complement strand
GCCCGTCCCGTCCGGACATCTGACGTCTTCACCGCGAGGAACTTCCCGTCGCGGTGTTCGAGGACAATGAATCCTCTTCCGACGTGGGTCACATAGTACCCATTGTTGGCGAGCCACTCGCTGGCCTTCCGAACCACGTTCTGCTCCTTGCGGAACAGATCAAGCTCGGAGTCCAGGAACTCGCCTTTGCGAGTTATGTCCGGATCACGTCTGGTCGAGACGTAGAACCTGCCTCGCACCAGCTCGGCGATGATCGCCTGGTCCTGATCGTCGCGCCGGCTTTGGAGGTCATCGACGAGCTCTTTCAAGCTCGCCGCGACATCCGAGACTGACGGATCGCTCGGCCAAACAGAGCGATAACCATGTTTGTCGAAACTGAACGTCGTCTCGTCCTTGTCAGACGTGACAACGACGACGAAGCCGGCTTCGACACTCGCAGCGATTCGTGCCCGGATGTCGGCAGCGGTTGCGCTACCGATCAGTTGGCGGTTCGAGTCCGCCGCCTCGAGAGCCTCCTGGCGGAAGTTGTACCGCCGTTTGCCCTCGTCATAGGCCGACGAGTTCGATGTCCTGACGGTTTCCAGCTCGTGTCGGATGACCGTCTGATCTTCCGTTCTCTGGTCGATCAGGTTCCGAGTTTCCTCGGCCTGGACCGATCCCTTGGGATGACGTCCTTTTTTTCGGTTGAGCTCATCGAGAGCAACCGTTAAGGCCTCGTCTGCCTCCAAGAAGGCGGCGACGTTTTCGATCGTCTCTTCCCTCTGAGCCTGGGCCTCTGCGGTCTGTACCGCAGTGGCTTGGGCTTCCTGACGAGCCCGATTCTCACGAAGGGCTCGGACGATGTCCAGGCCAGATCGCGGCTTTGCCGCAGTCGGCGCCATCGGTGTCTGCCGGCTCCTCTGGGTGCCGGCCTGCTTCACCTGAACTTCTGATAGCTGCATGATCTTTCTCCTTTGAAAAAACGCGAACGGGTTAACGATTTGATTCGATTGAAAGTGAGGCAAAATGCCTTTATCATCGAACCGTTGTGAAGGTACAGGATTGTACCGTATGACTAGATTGTATCAAAAAACCTCGTTCCTGTCAAGCCTTTGAGCTTTTGACAGGAACGAGGCGATCTAATCATTTAGACAACAATTGGTTTATCGTTCTCGGCTATTACAAATTCTTCATCAGGATGACTTTCGACAAATTCGTTCATCTTTACTTCATCACCATGAATGAGAAGTGTTTTGTCAGGATTCATTCGGTCTTTTATTTCGAAGACATCATTTCCGTCACAATGGGAAGTGAAGTTGAAAGTCTCTGTCTGGCACATTCGGGCGGCTTTATAGGCCCCGAAAGTGAAAACATCATTATGGCTCGTTGAAGCGAAGAAAGCAAATTCTGGAGAACGTAAATCGCGGTATCCCGGTGAAATGCAGAGGTGATCCGACTGGCCGCAGGCATGCTCAATATACTGTCGGGATCTTCCCCCGAATCGCATAGCCGAAGGAACAAGAACAATGTTCGGCTCTCCTGAATGGATGATCTCATGACGCTGGGAATTGTTCTGAACAAAATGCTTTTCAACTCCGGAAAATATTCCGCCCACGTGCTCGGCGTAGATTGCCGAGATTTCCTTGGCTTGGCCGTCAATCCAGATAGGAGCATCGGGGCAAGCTTCTTTTGCCAGAGCAAGCATTTCTTGAATTCGTCCAATGGCGAAGGTAAAAATACGGGTTTTTATTCGTCTATGATAGGCTTGCTTAAGCGTATTTTGAAACTTCTCCTCCTCAAGGTGGCGGGGAGGATTTTTTTCAGTAATACGAGTTGATTCGGTGGTCAGGAATCGAAGGTGATCAAACCTAATCTCGGGTGCATCGGCGACCGATCTCTGTTTGTTATGCAGAGTGAAATCGCCGGTGTGAAATCCAATCGCCCGTCCCTCCCAGTAGAAAATGTATGACACTGCGCCTAAGAGATGTCCAGCCTCAACTGGTTCAATCTCAAGTTTATCATTAATTCTGATACGCTTGCCGGACTGTATTTGGATTATTCTTGAGAGGGCAAATTCGGCATCGCTCTCATTGAAGAGGGGAACTTCCCCGTTTCTTTCAGCGATCTTGGGTGTACTGAACCACTGGATCTTACAAATCTCGGCTGTTACTGGAGTGGCATATACAGTGGCATATCTATGCTTTCGTAAAACATACGGCACAACAGCAACATGGTCAAAATGAGAGTGGGTTAAAAAAAGATGTTTCAGTTCAGAAACAGTATCCCAGTTTGGCAAGGGGTTTACCTCTGGTTTGACTAATAGATCATCCAAAAAGGCAGACAATTCTTTGTCCCGAAGTTTCACCGGGCGAATATCACTACTGAAGTTAGACGGTCTGCCGCCGCAATCAATACGAATCAAGTCATTAATTAAGCCGTCGTTAAATAAATAATCGTAGCATGAAGCTCCGACTTCGTTTCCGCCACCTCGGGCGGTTAACGTGATCTCAACTCCCATTTTTCTCACCTCACCTTTGTTTTTAAACTTGGCAAAGAACCAAGAAGTAAAGCTCAGCTTAAGCAAGCGCTACTTTCTGGCACCATCTACCCGGCATATAGTATAAAACAAAAATAAAAATAAGTCAATCATTGACATAATCTAAATCATAGTTTATACTTTATAGCAAGAAAGGAGTTCTTTGTCATGTCGCAGTCGAGCATCGACTGGAATAAGCAAATAACCGTTCAACCCTTGATGCGCCATCATCAAATTCCGACTTGTATCGGCTGGGTTCATAATCTTTTGGAAACAGAACCAACAAATCTGGCTCGGTATGACTACAAGCCAAAGCCGGCTGGTTGGGGTAATGGCGGCGGTGGATTAGAGCAGGATGATCTTGATAAACTGGCCAAGCTGTTTCCTGGTCACCCCGTTCTAACCGATCCGTCCTTGTCAGAGGACGAAAGACTTATCATTGCTGGCGGGATCAGAGAGTTTCTTAGCGAAACCGGCTATCGTGACTTTGATATCATAACTGAATATCCCGGTGTTTTTCTTTATGATTACAGATACAAGGACTGGGTTGATACTAAAGGTGTTCTTCATTCGGGTGGCCATAGAAAAATTACTTTGTGGGGCCAGATCAACAGTTATAAAATATATGATAAAGATTGGGTTGAAAAACACGAAGTTGATAGAACGGATTGGTTCGATATGGCTGATCCATTGCCGAGCTACTTCTTTAATCCAATCAGATTTCCGGATCGTCCCTACTGGTCTCATGTCAGGTTTTCTTTAATCAGTCTCTTGCGAATTTATGGATATCAGAAGGCCAACAGTGATCACTTTGTTCCGAACATTCCAACAAGAATTCATCCGTCATGGTGGTATATTTTCAAAGTTGGGAAGGGTGATCCTAGGTTCCCCGATGATGGATACAAACTATCGCCTCGAGAGTGGTATAAACTCTTTGACCTTATGGTTCAGAGAAGGTTAGAAGAAGTTGATAATGATTTTGTTTTTGATCTTTTCCGTGAAAGTTTAGGTAAAGCAAAAACAAAAGAGGAAGAAAAACTCGAAAGATTAACTCAAGAAGATAAATCTTCAGAAGCGACTCAGGCTGTTGATGATTCCGAAGATTCCGACGGAGTTCCTACGGTTGAAGAAATGAGAGAACAAGAAGACAGAGAATATGCACGCTGGCTTGAGAAAGAGCTGGGTATTGTTCAATGATTTTGGCCGAGATTATGGCTATCCGACAGAGTTTTTTCTGTCGGTTTTTTTTATTCTGTGGGTTTCTCTAGAGTCAACGTCATCTTATGTTCTTTAATATCAATACTGACTATTGCCATGTCATATTCCCCGCCCGACTGAATGAGATCAGTCGTTCGGGCGGGCTTGCCATCAATCGTTGTTTCTTCGGCGGGCAGAACTCCGATGATATCACCCGGCAGTTCGATGAAAGCCCCGTTCTGGCGGACCTTAATAACCTTACCTTTCACTTTTTGGCCGGCTTGATATTTTTCTTCAGCTTTCAGCCAGGGGTCATCTTTCATAGCTTTTAAGGATAGAAAAACTCTGCCTGTAGTCAGGTCAAGATTTATTATCTTGGCTTTTATTTTTTCTCCGGTATGAAGAACTTGTTTGGGATTGTCTATAAATTTCCAATCTATTTCCGAAGAGTGGATAAGAGCATCAAGAGAATCGCTGATTCGAACGAAGGCTCCAAAATCAGTAACCTCGGTTATTTCGCCCTCGATGGTGTCGCCAACTTTAAGCTTTGTCAATTCTTCTTTGGCCGCCTCTTCTTTTATGGCCCGTTCGGATACTATTAATTTGTTATCGGCTTCTGAGAAGTCAATTATTTTTACCGGGAATGACTGACCCTTAAATTTTCGAAGAGCCTGGACAATTTTGGTTGTATCACCACCCTCTACTTTCGGATAGTGTTCTGAGGAAAGCTGAGAGAGGGGGAGAAATCCTTGTATGCCATTTACTTCAACAATAAGACCACCCTTGTTTATGTTTATGATTGGGGCGTTAACAATTTCACTTTTTTCCATTTTTTCCCGAATATCTTCCCAGGCCGTAGTCAGCTGAGCTGCCTTTAGGGACAACTCTCTATAACCCTCATCGTTTTCTAATTCTAAAAGCATAACCGAAACCTTGTCTCCCTTTTTGAGGGCTTTCGTACGTTCTGGATTGTCATAAAAATGACCCGGATAGACAAGGCCAATACCAATAGATCCAAGGTCAACAATTATATTTGCCTTAGAAACATTTATAATTTCACCGTTTAATATTTGGCCTGTTTTGGGCAGATCAAGACCCTCCTTAGAGAGGAGGTCTTTCATGGACTTTATTGAGATTACGGGGATAGTTGCTACATTCATATACTGGAGAAATATACACAATAATTACCGGGATTGCAAGTTTTTCAAAATTTAAAACGCAAAAACGAACTTGATGATTATAATAAATTTTGTTATCATAGTCAGTATGACGATAACCTGGTTCGGTCATTCTTGTTTTAGGATAGAGACCAAAGAGGCCCATTCGACGAGTTCGACAGGCTCACCGCAAGCTGGCTCAGGGCAGGTCAGCATTTTGATTGACCCATTCTCGAAGGAGATAGGTCTTAGACCCCCCAAGATAAAAGACGATCTTGTCCTTGTGAGTCATCGCCACTTTGACCACGATAATATTGCTGAGGCCAATCCGGAAGCTTTTATAATAGACAGTCCCGGTGAATATGAGAAACAGGGAATATCGGTCAGAGGCATTAGGTCTTTTCATGATAGTTCTGAAGGTACTGAGCGTGGCCTAAATACCATGTTTATAATAAAAGCTGAGGATATGACGGTTTGCCATATGGGAGACTTTGGGCAGAGTAAGCTTGAGGATAAACAAGTTGAAGAGATAGGTGATGTCGATATTCTCATGGTTCCAGTTGGCGGCGTTTATACAATAGATCACGAAGGAGCGGCAAATGTTATAAGACAGATCGAACCCAAGATTATAAGCCCCATGCACTATAAAGTAAAAGATTTAAAGGTAGATATAGCCGGTCCGGAAAAGTTTCTTAAAGAAATTAGACTTACACCCGAAAAAGTTGATAAACTTAAGATAGCCAAAAAAAATCTGCCGATAGAAGAGATGAAACTAATTATATTTAACTACTAATTTACGAATTGGTTCGAATATACGAATTTATCGAAAGTCTTATTCGCATATTCGTAAAGATTGGTAAATTCACAGTAAGTCGATGTCTTTTTTAAACGAAATACAAAAACAGCCCCAGCATGTTCGAGAAATTATGTTTGGTTTTTGCGTTATTATCACCGTATCTCTGGTTGGAATAGTTTGGTTTCGGTCTTTTGAAGAGGATCTATTTGTGATGTTAAATCCCGAACCAGATAAGCAGGAAAAATTTTATGCTGACCGAGATCAGAGAACACCATTGATATATGCCAGCGTAACTAGTGCCCTCGGTGACTTAAGAGCTACTATGTATAATGCTCTCGGATTTTTTAACGATTATACTTCTTCTGAAAAGAAACAAGAACCAGAATACACCGGCGAGGTTCACAAGTTGCCGTTATCGGGAGACAAATAATTGAAAATTCGAAAGACCTATAATCTCTAATCTCGAAACCCTAATCTCTAAACAAGTTCAAAATCCAAATCTCAAAATTTAAAACCTTGAAATTTGAGATTATTTAGAGATTAGAAATTAGGATTTAGAGATTTTTAGTTGTTATGGAAAAGTTAAACATTCAAAAGCGAGAGATAGTAGAAGAGATGCGGAGGTCATATCTAGAATACGCGATGAGCGTTATTGTTGCCCGTGCTTTGCCCGATGTTCGTGATGGTCTCAAGCCCGTCCATCGAAGAATCCTGTATTCAATGCATGAGATGGGTTTGCGTTCTGGAACTAAGTATCAAAAGTCGGCCAAGGTGGTTGGAACAACCATGGGTTCTTTTCATCCCCATGGCGATGTGGCCATCTATGATTCTTTAGTGAGGATGGCTCAGAATTTTTCTTTAAGATATCCGCTAGTTGATGGGCAGGGCAATTTCGGCTCTATCGATGCTGACCCTGCAGCCGCGATGCGATACTGCGTTACGGAGAATACTAGAATTGTTACCGGGAAAGGACTATTTAAAATTTCAAATCTTGTAAAAGATAAATTCAGTGAGCAGTCGGTTGATATAAAAGTTCTATCATTAGGAAAGAAAATTAATAACGCTATTAGGTGGTTTGATAGCGGTATTCACAGAACGAAAAAGATTACAACCGCGAGAGGCTTTTCGATAGAGGGGACATACAATCATCCAGTACTATCGTGGGTCGTAAACCCAGAAACACGTGCTCCACATTTTCAATGGAAATTAGTAGAAGACATAAAAGAGGGGGATTTTTTAGTGATTGATAGGTCAGACACGCTTTGGCCTAAATCAAAGCTGTTATTGAAAGGTTATTATCCGAAAAATATTTCAAATCGAGTTGAGATAAAAAAGTTACCAAAATATCTTGATGAAGATTTGGCCCACATTCTCGGAGCTCTAATCTCTGAGGGGACTATTAAGAAAAATGAAATAGAATTTTGCAACTCTGACTACAATTGGATTGTTGATTTTGAGCATCGATGGTCAAATGTTTTTCCTGATTGCCGATTGCATAAATTTAAGAGATGCCCAAATTCATATGGGAAGAAACCATATTGGACGCTGGAGATTCATTCTAGATTTGTTATTC
>CAZCYM010000011.1:11320-14243 GCA_964502945.1 uncultured Candidatus Saccharibacteria bacterium | reverse complement strand
GGATATTAAGTATCGTAGTGTGTCTCAAGAAATCGTCAAGAAAGTGGCGACACTGGTGTTGTCGAATTACTCCAGGATAGTTAAAAACGTACTTTCTGTTGAGCAATTTGATGGAACAGAGGTTAACAGTAATAACTTTCGCCTCGTTTTCACAGATGTCAATGATTCAAAAAGCTACATGTTAGTTAGAATTCACAAGGCATTTGATGAAAAATCTGTAAGTGCCGTACACCAGACAATGCTACTGCTTATCAAAAATGGATGTTCTATGCCGAGAGTTATTGCCAATGATTCCGAGGAGTATATTACTAGTCATAGCGGTGAGATTTTTACGGCCTATGAATTTATTGAGGGAACTCATTTTCAGGGTAACTTATCCGAGATTACAAGTACAGCACAAGGATTAGCAAGGTTTGATAGTGTATTAGCTAAATTACCCCAAGATTTTGAGTTAGCTGTTTTGAGAAAATCTATCTCATGCGTTGACGATCAATTCAGCTTCTCTATAGATATTTGGAATGACATTATTTTTCGCGCAAAATTAAGAAAAAAATCAATAAGCGATGAGTTTGATGATATCATTATTGATTATAGTCCTCACGTGCTGGAAGCCATAGGGGACGTAGAAATCAATGCAGATCTTCCTTCTCAGCTTGTACATTCTGATCTGCATCCTCATAATCTCATAACAAATGGTGTCTCGTTGTTGGCAATTATAGAGCTAGATTCTATTAATTTTGGGGAACGAATGCGTGCAATTAGTTTTGCAACGCATCGATTAGTACGCCAGTACGTTGTAAATGTCTTAAAGACTATACCAAAGAAAGAAGATGTGGTGCGAATTAGGGATATCTTTTTAGCAAATTATTGTGCTATAAATCCGTTATTAGGTTCAGAGCTTTTGAGTATTAAACAGCTTATACAACACGAGGCACTGAGGCGGATAGTATATATTGCTAAAGATGTTTATTATAGAGACATTGATGATTGGAAGTCTGGGATAAACAAACAGATCAATAATCTTTTTGAAGCGGAATATTTTGGTTAATATCTCGGAGCCCTGCATATGTGCAGGGCTTAATTTGTTAGCAGGTATTCTATTCTAGCTTTTTTAGTGCAGAGATACATTGTTTCGAGGATATGAATAAGATTGTTTTAAGGCCCAGTTTTTTAGCGCCCTCTATGTTATCTTGAGAGTCATCTATAAATAATAATGATTCAGGTTTTAGTTTTAATTTTTCGATGGCTACCTTATATATGGCTGGATTTGGCTTTAATACACCAACATCATTAGAGAAAATCATGTGTTTGAAGTAGCGATCTAGCCCAAGGTCTTTAATTATCTTATCTTTCATGTCTATATTCAGATTTGATAGTAAGGCAGTAGTATATTGTTTAGATATTTTTTTTAATAATTCAAACATTTTATGATCTAGCGTGTAGTCGAGGTAATAGTCCCTTGCTTGATTATGGTCAATATCCTTAACTCCTAAAATTCTAATATATTCTTTCCAGTAATGATCAGAAGATAGCGTGCCGGCATAATATCCATGACTTATATTTCTAGTCTTGTGGTTTATAAATTCGCCATTAAAGAGTGGGTTATTCCGGAGTTTTGTATATAGTAAGGGATTCCCGGATTTTCCGAAAACTCCACCCCAGTCAAATATAATTGCCTTTATTTTTTTACTTTTCATCCTATTTTTTTAGCAAAAACATATCATTGTAGTTGTCGCTAGTTAGGTATTTTAATCGGCGAGTCTTTACTAGTTTTAAGTCTGGGAAATATTTTTGGTATAAACCGGCAAAATCACCTTTCCAAAGTCTATTTTTATTGCCCCGATAATCTATGGCTACATGTTGGGGGTGGTAGTACTCATAGCCCCAGATATATTTCTTAGAAGTTCTGTATATTTCACTCATTGCTTTTTTAAGATCTTTTGGATTGATATGGATTAGGACGCCGGCGGTGAATACAAGGTCAGAATGTCTGTCTTTAAATGGCAGATCAAAAGCGCTTCCTTGGATTATGTTTATATGCCTTGTGTGAAACTTTGCTTGTTCAACCGCCTCCGGATATATATCTACTCCGTACAAGTTCTTGAATCCTTGTTTTTGGAGTAATGCCAGCTGGTTTCCTATATTACATCCCACTTCAAGAATGTTATTTACTTTTATATTTTGTAGAAATTCTTTGTTTAGCTTTGAGCGTGAAATACCGAATTTAGAAACATAAAACCGGTCAAGGCCTTTTGGGTCGAATTTATTTCTGGAAACATACCCTTGTCCGAATTTTGATGACCAGAATTTTTCTTCTTTGGTTTTCGGCATATTACTGGGCATAGAATTTTTTTATTAAATTAGAAATTAATTTTATATCATTTTTCTTAAGATGTGTGTGAAGCGGCAATGTTATGCAGCTTTTGTGATATATGTTTTCATTGGGCAAGTTAATATTTTTATATCCCAGTTTTTGATAGAAGGGGTGACTATAAACCGCGGGATAATGAAAGCTAACTTCTATAGCGTTATCCTTAAGATATTTTACCAGACTATCTCTTGTTTTTGGGTTTTTTGTTCTGATAACATAAATATGCCAAGCCGAATGACTATTTGTATATTCAGTAGGAAGTATTATTTCTTTTATGTTGTTTAACTCTTGAATATACCAAGAGGCAACTATGTGTCTTAATTTGATGAACTCACTTATTTTTTTTAACTGGCTCCAACCAAGAACTGCTTGGATATCTGTCAGTCGATAATTATATCCGAGTCTGGTCATGACATTAAATCCATCCTTATCTTTCATTATACCGTGAGATCGTAAAAGGATAAGTTTATCATAGAAGTTTTTGTTGTTAGTTAAAATTGCTCCTCCTTCGCCGGTGGTAATTGATTTGACTGGATGAAAACTGAAGACAGT
>CAZCYM010000011.1:10075-11310 GCA_964502945.1 uncultured Candidatus Saccharibacteria bacterium | reverse complement strand
ATCCATTTCGCAGGGATGGCCGGCAAAATGAACCGGAACAATGGCTTTAGTTTTCTTGTTAATATGTTTCTCTATTTTATTTTCATCAATGTTGTGGGTATCTAAGCGTATATCGCAGAATATCGATTTTGCTCCAACGGCCAGGATCATATTAGAAGTTGCTACGAAAGTGTTAGGAGTGGTGATTATCTCGTCACCTTTTTTCAGATCTGCGGCGAGATATGCTAAATGAAGGGCGGAGGTACCGTTTGAGACGGCTACAGCATATTTGGAGTGGCAATATTTTGCTAGAGATTGTTCGAACTCCTCAACTTTGGGGCCTTGAGTTATCCAGTCTGATTTCAAAACATCTACTACCGCTTCAATATCGTCTCGATCTATTTTTTGGCGGCCATAGGGTATATTCATCCCAGTATATCAGCTTCCAGAGCCAAACGCTTTTATGCGCCTGTACTCTTTAAGTCTGAGGCTTAAAAATATTCTACCACGTGTCGTTTTAAGATAATGCTCTCTGCGTTTGGCGTCTTGTTCATTAGTGCAACCTTCAAAATAGATAAGCTTGAATGGTAACCTATATTTTGTGCTAAAATTCAAACCTCTTTTATGTTCTTCTATTCGCCTAACTAAGTTATTGGTATATCCAGTATATAACTTACTATCTTTATCACTTTTTAATACATAAATATAGAAGAACATACTGGAAGCTGTATTACTGGGCTATAGTAAGCTTGCTTTTATTTTTTCTTTAAATTTATTTTTGGTAAGTCGGATATTCTTAATATCGCTGGTGAATTGGAATTTAGGTGATAACTTTCTCCCCTTTTTAAGGTATTTTTGATACATATTTTCCCTTAATATTAATTGAGGCAGTATCACGAAATAATTATCTAAGGCAAAGCCATGGCGGGCCTCATCCTGAGTAAGTAATATTTCATGCATTTTTTCTCCCGGTCTTAGGCCTATTATTTCTTTTTTCGCTTTAGGGGCCAATACATCAAATAAGTCTCCTATTTTTAGGGTTGGTATCTGAGGGATGAATATTTCGCCGCCTTCCATATTTTTCATAGCGAACATAACTAATTTGAAACTTTCTTCTAGGGTTAGCCAAAATCTAGTCATCTCCGGGTGGGTTATTTGAACCTTTTCGGCGCCACCATTTTTTATTAGATGTTCGATTATACTTCCTCGTGAAGCCACCACATTCCCATAACGAACGGCGCTGAGGATGGTTTGGT
>CAZCYM010000011.1:0-10040 GCA_964502945.1 uncultured Candidatus Saccharibacteria bacterium | reverse complement strand
ATGTTTGTTTTAACCGCTTCAAATGGATTATATTCAAGGGCCGGTACTTGCTTGAGGGCGGCGGCATGGATGACAATGTCAACTCCATTAAATGCTCGCTGAAGGCGGGGCAGATCTCTTACATCGCCAAGAAGAAAGCGTAAACGCTTATCTTGTATTTCTTTAGCCATTTCATACTGCTTAAACTCATCTCGACTAAAAACAGCCACTTTTTTAGGGTTTTGGGTTTCTAGTATAAATTTGGTGAAACTTTTTCCGAAAGAACCGGTACCTCCGGTTATCAGGACAGTCTTTCCAGTAAACATGTAACTGGATAATGGTAAATTAAAGTAAACAGGTCGTCAACTGTTGACACTCTATTAAAACTGATGGTATAGTCAGGCCAGCTAATTTAACAAATCAACTGGAGAAATGATGGAAAATTTGACAGTTGTGGCTAAAAAAGTTCGTAAAAGTATTTTGGATATGGCCTACAATGCAAAGGATTCCCATATTGGATGCGCTTTATCTTCTGTCGATGTGCTCGTGGCTCTTTATTTTGGTGTTATGAAAATAGATCCGACTAAGCCCAAAGATCCTCAGCGGGATAGATTTATTTTGAGTAAGGGCCATATAGCGTCGGGGTTGTATGCAGTACTTTCCGAAAGAGGGTTTTTTCCAATTGAGGATCTTTTATCATTCGCCAAAGATGGCAGTAGCATTCCAAGCCATGTAGCTCAAGATGCAGTTTCGGGCGTGGAAACAAGCGGGGGATCAGGTGGGCATGGACTTTCTCTTGGTGCCGGTATGGCTTTGGCTGCTCAAATAGATAATGCTCCCTATCGCATTTTTGTACTAACTGGAGACGGAGAATTACAGGAGGGATCAATCTGGGAGGCGGCAATGTTTGCTTCATCAAGAAATCTTACGAATCTTACTCTTATTGTAGATCGGAACATGTTTCAGACCTGGGGCAAGGTTGATGATGTAGTGGCGCTAGAACCACTGGCCGAAAGATTCAGGTCATTTGGTTGGGATGTAGATGAGATTGATGGACATAATATTGCCAACCTCATAAAAGTCCTTTCTGCGACTAGTAATAAGCCCCATGTTGTTATTGCAAGAACTGTAAAGGGTAAAGGAGTTTCTTTTATGGAGGGGACAGGCGATTGGCATAACGGTGTGCTTACAGAAGAGCAGTATAAAACTGCCATTCAGGTGGTTTCATAAGTCATGCGCAACGCCACCGTTGAAACTCTCTACCAAGAAGCCGCTCAAGATCCAAGGATCTGTTTTTTTACGGGAGATTTCCAACATGTTCGAGAGGGGGAATTCATTGCTTTAGGAGGTCGGTACCAGAATGCAGGAATGGCCGAACAAAATATAATCGGTCTGGCTACTGGGGCAGCCTTGTCAGGTAAAAAGACTTTTGTCTATTCAATTATTCCATTTATAACTCTTCGATGTATTGAACAAATCAAAGTTGATGTCTGCTCGATGCAAGCAGATGTTACTGTCATTGGAGGTGGCGCTGGATTTACTTATGGAACTTGCGGGCCGACTCATCTTGCCATAGAGGATATAGCGATGATGCGTGCCTTACCTCACATGAAGATTGTATCGCCATCTGGTCCGGCAGAAGCAAGCGCTCTTATGAGAGATATCGTAAGAATCGGTGGGCCGGCCTATATTCGCCTAAACAAGAGGGGAGAAGTTAATCTCCATAATAAAATAACAAGATTCGGGGAGGCGATGATTGTTCGCGAAGGAAAAGACATTTGTATTATGGTTACGGGAACAATTCTAGCAGAAGCGCTCAGGGTAGCCGATATCCTTTCTGCTAAAGGAATTTCTGTGGAAGTTGTTAATATCCACACGATTAAACCTTTGGATGAATATTTTGTCAGAGAGAGGTCATTTTCCCGTCAATTTATCTTTACTCTCGAGGAGCATAGTGTTATCGGTGGACTTGGCGGTGCCATCTCTGAAGTGTTGGCAGAAACCAATGGCAGAAGCCGGTTTAAGCGTTTTGGAATTTGTGATAATTGGCCCAATGTTGTTGGGAGTCAGCAATATCTGCGAGGTGTTATCGGTCTTTCCGGAGAGAAGGTTGCTCTTGCAATAGAGAGACTTCTTTAATTTAACGTGTATTCAGTGAATACACGTTTTTTATTAGGGGGCGGGTTTATTCTTGATTACTTGTTTTGTGATACGATTTGTATAAGTATGAATTTTTATCTTTCATTAATTCTTCAGGCGTTCCAGTATCAACTATTTTTCCATTTTCAAGAACAATAAGAGAGTCGGCATTCATTATTGTTGAAAGACGATGAGCTATTATTATTACCGTAATTCGGCCCTTGAGGTTATTTATTGCTTCTTGGATCAGAGTCTCTGACTCATTATCAAGAGCGCTGGTTGCCTCATCAAGAATTAAGATCGATGGTTTTCTGGCTAAAGCTCGGGCCAGGGCGATACGCTGTTTCTGCCCACCTGATAATTTAACTCCTCTTTCTCCTGCCTGTGTGTCAAACTTATCTGGTAATTCTTGGATGAAACTGTAGATATTGGCCATCTTAGAAGCCGATAGGATTTCGTTATGACCAACGGAGTGGTTATAGAAATTTATATTGGCCTTAATAGTATCATTGATCAGGAAGGCATCTTGAGGTACATAACCTACATTTTTTCGCCAGTCACTAAGGTTTATTAAGCTTATATCAGTATCATCGGATGTTATTATGCCCTCCTGGGGTTTAAATAATCTTAATAATATATCGACTAATGTTGTTTTACCGGAGCCAGATGGACCGATGATGCCCAACATCTCTCCTCTTTTTATGGAGAAATTTAGATTAGATAATATTCTCTTATCGGTTTCTGGATAGGTGAAGGTAATATCTTTAATTTGGAGGATATCATTGAATTGGAAATTTTTTCCATCGGATGATTTTTCCTGATGTTTGAGAGTTGATTCCTGATAAGCCAGCATCGAGTCTAGGTAGGGTAGGGCACCATTGATAGTGTTAACTTTACCCTGTATGGCCTGAATGAAAGAAAATATTTTCTGGATTAAGTAAATAATTACTACAAACGAAGCAAGGTTAAAGCTCGGGGATTTGTAGGAAAAAGCAAAAATAAAAGAAATAAAAATCAGACTGACTGGCTCAAACAATATGCCCTGTAAATTGCTGAGAAAATACCACTTGACCTGAGCTTTCTCAAGCTCGTGCAGATGGACCCGGCTTTTGTTAATAATTGTCGGCTCAACGGCCGAGGCTTTAATTGTTTTCATTGCGATTAAACTCTCATTAATAATATGGCTCATTTCTTTGCTGGCCCTGCTTAGAAATTCAGAAAGTTTTCTGACTTTATAAAGAAATGGCTTGAGAAGAATAAAAACCAACGCTCCTCCGCCCAAAGATATTAAAGTTATGCTGACAGAAATATTGAGAGCAATGAATGTGTAAACAGCCAAAGAAGTAAACCGCAAAATAGTGTCACTGATGTTTTTAAGAATGCCCGCCGCTTGAGTGGCATCATCGCTAATGATTCTGTCTAAGTATCCCACTTTTTGATTCATAAGATATGGCCAGTCTGCTCCCAGGGTTCTCTTAAAGGATAGTAGCCGCATATCCTCCAAATATCTTCCGCCGACTCTTTCGTTTATATAGCTGGCTGCAAGAGCTATTAATGCCTTTAAGGCAAATAAAAATATCATCAGCGTCAAAACAATGGGCAAGTTATAACTCAGATGAAAGAAATTAAATACATCGCCTATAATATTCGGCAGACTACCCATGCTTCCTGTATTTTCCTTTCCAGCCACTAGCGAGAAGATCGGTATGAGCATACTGATACCGATACCACTTGATAATCCACTGACAAATCCAAGTCCAGTGATTCCCAAAATTTGGATTCTATAACCGGAGTAGGCCTTCTTAAAAAGCCATAGGGAGTGACGGATTTTTTTTATATTAATAAACATTTTTATAAATTTCAGCCTGATCCTTTTACCGAATCAACTATGGCTTTAAAGTCTTTATAATATTTAGAATTTGACTGGATTATCTCATAATGCAGTTGAACCTCCTTGGTTAATAAAGGACGCAGAGTTTTTCTGTATAAAGATTTAATAAATGGGAATTTAGCCAAGATTCGCATTCTTATTGTTAATTTTCTTGATTGCTTGGGCCTAAGAGCGTTGAGATAGAGGTTGTAATCTTTGACTAGCCAGGTACTTAGATGATTCCAAAAAGCTTTCTTAAAACTTAATTCAGCCTCTTTTTGATCCAATCCGTCTTTTTCTATTAAGGCTTTGATAATTTTTCCCTTGGTGTAAGCATAGTGTTGATTCCATTTTTCTCCGGTTATCCAATCAAACATATCTGGCATGGGATTATGGCTAAGATGTAGCTGGCGGATAAAACTCAGCTTATCTATAACTTTATATTTTCCAGCAACTGCCAGTAGAGCGCTCGGCAACACATCATGGCCAAAAATCATATCTTTCATATGGTAGGTCTCTTCGTAAAAATAACGGAATTGATTAGTTCTGGATACGCAATTAACCAATGGAACTAAACCGGGTCCAAAAAATTCTAATAATCTGTCAGAGGCCGTTTCGTGCTCAATAGATCTGCGAGGATAATCATGGATGTCCATCACTTCTCCGTAAACTCCGTTACCTTTTATCTTGAAAGAAACCGAAAGACCTATAGCTGAAGCATAATCAGGATTTTTTTCAAGAAATTCAGCGCAAGCAGTCAGAGTGCTTGGAATATGAAAATCGTCATCACATAATAAACAGGCATATTTTTCTTTTACCAGGGTTAATAACTCATATTCGCATTTTGCTACATCTCCTGGCGGAGAATAATGATAAACAACATTCAGCTTTCCGCTTAAATCAGAAATTATCTTTTTTATTTTTTCTGTTTCTGGAGGATCGCTAGAATCACCGAGATAAATAGTATGAGGTGATTCTAGGAATGCATAATAATTCAATAATCGGGTCATGAATTCAGACCGATTTCTTGTAGGAACAATTATTCCCACCCTTAGATTATCATTAAAATTTGTTTTTGTTATTTTCATGTTTAATTGTAGGACTTATACGTTTAGCCAAGTTCGAGGCAAAATCGAGTATTGATTTGAGACGTAGTAAAACTACGACGAAAATCAAACGGAGATTTTAACGAAGAAATTGGCTAAACCCTTGCGGCTTGAGGCAGGTACAAGCCCTAATTTAATGGGCTTCCTGCCTCAAGCGTATAAGTCCTAGATTGGTTTCCATATGATGTAGGAATTATTATCTTGATAAATACTGCCAAAACGGACTCGTTGCATTTTGATAATTTTTATTTTTTTCTCAGACTCTAGCTGGCGCAAGTAGTCTAGATAATGTCTCAAGTAATTTCTCTTCTGGGCAAATTTAATGGCAAGCTGATCAAAGGGCGAAGTTTTACTGTATAATTCATCAAAAGAATCAACGGAAAGGCAAAGGGCTGCTTTCTTTTTAATCGCAAATTCTACGAAAGCTTCATATTGGGTTCCCATTTGTTCCAGAGACGTATAGGTTATAAAAGCGCTTTTTCCCTCGACCTTCAAATTATAATCAGGATGAAACATATCAAAAACGTGGCCTAAAACATTCCAATGCCACTTTTTAGCCATAAGATCGGCAATGTGTTTTGAAGAGGCAACCCAGTCTAAACAATGTAATTTTTTTTGGGGAAATAGGTGGGCTAGTATGGCGGTATTAATCCCACTGCCACAGCCGAAGTCATAAATATTATCACAGTTTTTAAGGTATTTGCCAAATAGCCAATGTCTGTAAACACGAAGCCAGTTAAATTCAAACCTTTTATCTATTGGTTTTATAAAACCATCATAAAAACGGAAGTAAATATCCGAACTCGGTTTGTTGAAATATTCAGGTATCAATGCCTCAATTTGGAAATTTTTGGCTTTAAAGTTTTTAAGTTGTCTAGACCATCTTTTTTGCCAGATTGATTTTGCCTTTTTACCGGCAGTAAAAAAATCATTATCTTTAATTTTTTTGTTAATTCGGTACATTAACCCGGCCTGCTCTTCTGCCGGTAATTTCTTATAGCGAAAATCACTTTCTCTGATGATCTTTTGGCAAATTTTTGGAATATCACCAGCGTTAGTTCCAAAAAGTTTCGCAAAATCCTCTAATTTTAAATTATCTATTCTATCTTGTGTCATTTAATTTATTTAAATCATTAGAATGCAGTAACCAGGCATAACCACGGAAACGGTCTTTTTCTTTAACGTCATGCAACATCAAATCAAGATAGCTTTGAACTTCATTTTCTTGCGGCCAGATTTTACTTGTCCCAAAGGTTTTGAATTTTACTGTAGCTATTTTTTCTAACTCCCGATTTTCTAATAGCCTATTTAGCATAGGATCCCCATCAAAATCTCCCATTTCCATCATTTCATCAGAAGGGTAGGCCCCTTTAATACTTGTTCCGGGGATGAATATCCATCCATTTTGAACTTCTTCAAGCGAGTTTATATAATTTATTTTAAGATCATCTAAATAAGGATCACCCAGATGGTTTTTAAAGAATAGGTCGTTGTAGGGGATGTTGTAGGTATATATTTCCTTAATGTTTAATTTCTTGAGCGATTTAATCAAATTATTCAGGGTCATTCTGGCCGGATAAATATCGGTTAAAAATTTCCAAAAATTCCAGAAAAAAGTTACCGCTAAAAATATTGTTGCTAGAACCCAGAAAGGTGAGTATATTTGAGAAAAAACATAAGCTCCATAACCAATAAATAATGAAATTCCGGCCAATCCGGAAGAGTAGGATCTGGAAACTTGGCAGGCTTTTGTTAATTCTGCCCATAGAATTGGCGTTAGAGAAGTTATAATTAATAAAATAAGAGATCCCCAGTCAAGAATTGGCGATACAGTATTGAGAATAATGATTGATGTGATGGCTGCTGCATATGCCAAGGTATGGAATGGGGCCATATGTAAAAATATTTTCACAACCCACAAAGGGCCGCCGCCTCTGATGCCCGGAGATATTGTTATACCTCGTCTGGCGAAGTAGCCAAATCTGATATATTTTACAAATTGAGACCAGAATTGCTTTACATATGATAGGTGGACATAGTCAAAGTAAAAACCAAAATTTTTCTTCAAATCTGGAAGACTAAGGGCCAAGAAAATCATTATAAAACCGATAAAAATAGGGATAAAGTAATTAAATCCAATAACATTTATAACAATAAATAGGAAAATATAAATATTTTTAAACCATCGAAATGCGCTCGGCAGTTTTTCTTCTGCAAGTTTGGTGTAGTGGTCTAGGGGGTATTTTTTGGCTCTAATTAAATTGTTCAGAATTCCAGCTCGCCTGTCGTATATGGCTACAATTATTTTTTTATAAGTTAATTTTAATAGAACTAGAAACAGAACTACTATTCCGGTAATAACCAAGCTGAGTAAAAACGCATCATTGTTTAAGATAGTTTCTAAAAATGCTCCCAGGCCAAGTTTTGAGGTGAACGTCTGGTGTTTAGCAAAAAATATCGCTAAGAAAAATGGAACGATATATCTCGGCGATGACGAAGACGAATAAAGCATGCAAGCGAAAGATAGGCCCGAGGCAAGAAGCCAAATATTTCTGACAATAAGAGATGAAGCATCAATGCATTGGATTGCCAGACCAACCGCCATAAAAAAGAACATAGTCCCTACATTCAAATGTGCTACCGAAAGAGACATTTGCCATGGCCAGAAAGATACAAGGTATAATAAGCTGACAAATAAAGCCACATGTGGTCCCCAATAGTTTGTCGAAATTAGATATATGAATAAAACCGAGATTATATTTGCAAAACTGAACGCGGCCACAATCGGAAATGTACTTACTTTATCGCGGAATATTTTTTGAAAAGGTATTAGTAGCAACACCGACATATCCCTCATGAATGTACTTGTGCCTACAGATGTTTTTGTATGCATATCAGACAACCATCTCCACTCGTTTGATTTTGCCGCCGCAACTACTAAGTTTTCACTGTCACTGCCAGGTTTAGGCCAGGCCGGCTTAATGCCGTAGGTTAATTTTAGAAAACCAAACCACAAGCCAAAAGAAACAATACTTAAAATAATAAAATTAGTTTCCATTCGTATTACAAATATGTCTAAAAGGCAGATTTAGTTAAACCGCCATCGACTGCAGTACAGGTGCCGGTAATATATCCGGCCAATGGCGATGCCAAAAAAGTTACTAAATTAGCAATATCTTCTGGTGTTGCCAATCTTCCCAGCGGAACTTTTAAGGAGAATTCTTTTAATAACATTTTTTCTGCTTCTTCAAGAGTTATACCTGCGTTTTTAGCTCGATCTTTTATGCTTCTTTCCCAGGGTGAACCTGTTAATGAGCCAGGACAGACGGCATTTACGGTTATATTATATTTGGCCATTGAATTTGAAAGATATTTATTTAAATTTATCAATGCCGCTTTCATGCTGATATAGTCAGGATTACTTACTCCGGGCTGGCGGGCTGGCGGCGTTCCAGTGTTAATAATTCTTCCACTTGTCGATTTTTTCAACAACGGCAGGGAATGTCTGACGAATCTTACCGCGCTCATTAGGTTAAAATTAAAAGCATCTTGCCACTGTTCGTCATTTAGATCTTCAAAAAAAGCGAATCTATCTCTGGTACCGCCGGCATTATTTACTAAAATATCGAGTTTGAAATTTTTTGGAAGATTAGAAAAGAAAGAATCAATTGATCTTGCGTCAGTAACATCCACAACGCCAAAAGATATTTGAGACTTTTTATTTTTACAACTTTTCTTAATTTCGTTAACGGCTTTAATTAGTTTAGCTTTGTCGCGACTGCAGATGATAACATTGCAACCCTCGTTAGCCAAAGATAGGGCGATAACTTTGCCGACACCTTCGCTGGCGCCGGTCACAATAGCTGTTTTATTTTGAAGTTTTAAGTCCATAATATTATGTCAACTGTCGATTTTTAGTTACAAAAAAAGTATTTTTCTGGTATATGGTCCGTATCTCTTTTAATATTTCTGGGTTTAATATACCCATAGTTTCGGCTTTGACGTTCTCTTCTACCTCTTTAACCGTGAACATGCCTGGAATAACCGAAGATATTTCCGGAAAACTTAAGCAATAACGAAGAGCAATTTCAATCGGTGTTGATTTTTCTTTTTTTGCTGGATCACCAAACAATCGGGGAGCATCGCACCATATTTTTTGTTGTTCTAGGGGCCAAGTTGAACGGTGATCATCCTTTCCGAACATGCCGGGACGATATTTACCAGATAGAAAACCAAAACAAAAAGGTGTTCTAGCGATTAAACCAACTTTATTCTTTGAAATTAGTTCGATTAGGCCATTATCCAATATTCGCTGATCAATCATATTGAAATTTACCTGAATTACTGGAAAGCCTACCTTAATAGCTGTTTCTACGTCTTTTGGAGAATTAACCGAAATTCCATAAGTTCTGATTTTGCCCTCTTTTACCAGTTCTTCTAGAGTTGATAGAATTTTATCCTTATCTTCAGTTTTGAAAATATCGATAGGTGCGTCATGTAACTGGTAAATGTCAACACATTCAGTTTTAAGACGGCCTAAACTTTTTTCAAGTGATCCACGTAAATTGGCAGGTGAGAAGTCTTTAGGACTGTTATGTTCTGAATAGCCAGCTTTGGTGGCGAATATAACCCTGTCTCTAGATTTGCTAAAAGTTTTTCCTAGCAATTCCTCGCTGTGTCCATCCCCGTAGATATTTGAAGTATCATAAAGCGTGACCCCTAAATCCAGAGCTTTTCGGAGGGCTTTAACTGATTCCCTGTCATCGGTTGGACCATAAGAGGTTGGGCCTTTTGAAAGTCCTCCAATTCCCCAAGTGCCAAAGCCGACTTCTGATACTTCTATGCCGGTTGATCCTAATTTTCTATATTTCATGATATTTATTTATATCAAAAATATACTCGAAGTCAATAAAAAATACTTACCAAAAAGGTAAGCATTGTGATTC
>CAZCYM010000010.1:10992-14604 GCA_964502945.1 uncultured Candidatus Saccharibacteria bacterium | reverse complement strand
GTAGTCAAATGAAACTAACTTGAATCCAGGAGATGAAATAAAAGCTTTTCTAAATTCCTGGCCCACCTCGGTTTTTATTGGAATGTTTTGGAGATTTGGATCTTGGCTTGATAATCTTCCGGTCACCGTTCCAGTCTGGTTAAAGGTCGTATAGAGGCGGCCTGTTTTGGGATTTACAAGCTGTGGGAAGGGCTCAATATAAGTAGTCTTGAGTTTTTGTAACTCTCGATATTTCAGTATTAGATCGATAATTGGATGTTCACCGGATAACTTATCAAGTTCTCCGGCGGCAGTTGAAAGAGCACCTTTGGCGGTTTTACGAACCTTACCTTTTAGATCAAGCCGTTCAAACAATATTTCCTTCATCTGCTTAGGCGAGTTAATGTTGAATTGAATACCGGCATAGCCATATATTTTCTTTTCTAATCCTGCCAGTTCAATATTCACTGATCGAGAAAGTTTTTTTAGTGACGCGATATCTATCTTAATTCCGTTTAATTCTACCTCTGCCAAAACCGGGACTAGGGGCATTTCTATTTCTTCAAAAACCTTCAATAGCTGGTCGCTTTTAAGCTTCTCCCAGAATGACTTTTTAAGCCGGATTATAGCCCTTAACCGATGTTCGTCGCCGGCCTTAAGCTCTTCTCCAAATTCGTTTTGATACATCATGGCTAGTTCGTAATCTTTTCTGTCGGCTTTTATAAGGTAAGCGGCTATTTTTGTATCAAAAGAAAGGCCTTTAACGCGTACATTTTTTTCTAAAAACTTTTTAACTAGGGGCTTGAGATTATGACCCGATTTAGCAATTTTTTCATTCTCAAAAACAGAGACAAAAGTTTTCCAAAGTTCATCGCTGCCTGCCTGACTGGCAGGCAGGCCTGACTTTTTGACTGTCAGATCGCCCAAGTCAAAGCTGAAAAAATCTTTTCCGTTTTCTGTCCAAATAAACACACCCTCGCGAACGATATCAAAAGTAATTTCATTAGATTTTTCTAATACGGCAAGAGCCTTGCCAATGTCGTTTTTGGTTTTTAGTTCCTTCATAAGAATTTCTTCGCTGGTCGCCAGTTTTGCTGGTTCAAGATCTAGTTTACCGGTTTCCCGAATATCCAGTTCGTCTAATCGTTTTACCAGGCTATAAAAGCCGAATCCCTTAAGGGTTAGTTCTATATTTTGTCTGTCTAAATTTTTGCGCCAATCAATTTTATCGATGTTAAAATCTATATCAACATCTCTGACAATGGTGGCTAATTTTTTAGAGAAAAATGCCTGATCTTTGTTCTCTATTAACTTTTCTAGCAATTTGGGACTTAGCTTTAATTTCTTATCTTTTGACTCGATTTTTTTATACATTCCCTCAATGCTACCAAACTCCTGAATTAGGGCCGAAGCTGTTTTCTCACCGATTCCCGGCACCCCAGGAATATTATCAGACGGATCACCCCTGAGACCCTTAAAATCAATGACTTGATAGGGCTTAATGCCATAACGTTTTTCTACTTCTTCCTCGTTGTAAGTTACTGTATCGGTCAACCCTTTCCGAAGAGTAAAAACAACAACTTTATTTCCGTCGACAAGCTGAAGCGTGTCCATATCTCCGGTTACGATAACGACCTGGAGTCCGCCAGCTGGCGGATTTTTCTTTGCCCTTTCGGCTAAAGCGCCAATTAGGTCGTCGGCTTCAAATCCTTGTTTTTCATAAATAGGAATACCAAACGCCCGTAGAACATCTTTAGTCAGGGGTATCTGGGCGTATAATTCATTGGGAGCTTTCTCTCTGTGGGCTTTGTATTCAGCAAACTCCTCGTGTCTAAAGGTTAGCCCAGCCAAATCATAGGTTGCGGCGATATAGTCTGGTCTGAGATCTTTGATCATTTTCAGTAAAACCGAAGTAAATCCATAAACGGCATTGGTCATTACACCCTTCGGTGAAGTAAGGGTTGGTGGTAGAGCATGGAAAGCCCGATGGACTAAGGCATTTGAATCTATTAAGACAAGTTTCTTCAAAAGTGGTTAGTGGTTAGTGGTTAGTGGTTAGTTTCTAATCTTTTCGGACTAGTTACTAGTCGCTAATCACTAGTCGCTTATTGATACTTTTCTCGTGTTTTTATCAATATGATCCATATGTATTTTTATATGATTTTTTGGCAGGATTTTTCTTATTCTCTCCGGCCATTCAATCAAAATAACATTTTCTTTATTGTTCAGTATATCTTTTATTCCTAGGGACATAAGGTCTCTATGATCTCTTAAACGATAGCAATCAAGGTGGTATAAAAATTTAAAGTTGAAAGTTGAGAGTCGAAAGTTTATTTTGTATTTCTTCATCAAAGTAAAAGTTGGGCTTTTTACTTTTGCCTTTATGCCAAGTATTTTGGCTAAACCTTGAACCAAGGTTGTCTTGCCCGCTCCAAGCTCCCCTTCCAGGGCTATAACCAGGGCATTTTTATCCGTTGCCAGGCTAATTTTATTAAATAAAAAATGCCCTAGTTTTTGCGTTTCCTTTGGGCTTTTAGTAATCTTTTGCATTATAAAATTTTATCATTTTTTATTATTTTTTCAACCCAGTAATACAGCTTCCAAAAGGTTTTCAAGCCGATAAGAGTTACCATACTAAATATAATATATTATTAAAATTGACCTCCAACCACGACGTTTTATAAAAAACCTAACGGCAATTGGAAGCTGATATACTGGGTCAATTGAAAACCGCATTTTGCGATGGCCACATGAAGTGGTTGCAAAATGCGGTGTGATTTCTGGTCGAGCTATCGTCGTTCGACCCAGATCTCATACTGCCGGCGCTGGGCCGGTGTCATGCCGGCAGTTGGATCAGTTAGTGCCAAGACTTGTGCTTGGGGCGGACACTTACAGGCCGGCTCGGCCTGTTTCGCCACTGAGATTCGTCGCTGTGGCTGTGGCGGCGGCGCAACAACCGTAGTCGTTATCGCCGAAGCCGAAGCGGTGGCTAATGCAGAAGCTTGTGCCGCCACTGTCTTTTGTTCGACATCGGCCACCATTTTCTCGATGGCCAGCCGAGCTTTCTCAAGCTCGGCTATAGCCGCTGTCTCCGTCTGCGTCGGAGATGCAGGCGGAGAGACAACCGCCACTACCGGCCTGTTCTGGGTGCAAGTGTAGCACCCCGAACTTCCCCAGTGGTAGCCAAGCCAGATGAGCCAGGCGAGGACAGCTGCCCCGCCCAGAAACACCATGATGGTCTTGAAGAGGTTCCAGCCACGGTCGGATAGAACCTCTCGCCTCTTAACGGTAACAACCTGATCCTCGACTAGGATCTCTTGATTGTAATTCAGATCAGCCATTTCTACCTCCCTTGAGCCACTTTGGGCTCGATAAAAATCCATCCAGTGTCGGTCGGTTCCGGATCGATCTCAGAGATCGTATCCGAACCACGACGGTTAGGAACCTGAGCAAAAGCCCGATAACGTTTCTGAGGCTTCCCCAGGTCCCACGAGTCGCCAGGAGACATCTCACCGACGAAATTCTCGTCTTTGCGATCTCCGTCATAGAGTTCGACATACACTGCAGTCGAATTCACAACGGGACGGTTGCCAGATCGGTAAGCGGGTCCACGATTTTCATCGTGGCTTACCA
>CAZCYM010000010.1:1638-10982 GCA_964502945.1 uncultured Candidatus Saccharibacteria bacterium | reverse complement strand
GGTCCAGCGACTGGCTGGCCAGTCCCCTGCTCCTGTGACGGAGCTTGTGATTCAATAACTTCTGAAATAGATTGGGCCACTGTTGGCTCAATCTTCAGACAGTTGTTGTGGGTGTGGCGCGATGCCATCCACCCAGCCAGGAGACCTCCGCCAATTGTAGCACTGGCACCAATTGCGTTGGCCTTGCCACGGTTTCTCATATTCTGAGTTGAACCGTTTTTTTTTTTAATGATGCGGCGACCACCGAGAGCTCCTGCGCTCATTGTCCCTAATCGGCCGTTCGTATCGTCGAAGGGTCGGAAGTGAAACCTCCCCTTCTCGATGTGAACGGTGCCGAGCATCTCGCCCCGATCAGCGTGATCGCGGGCGTGAGCCTGAATGACCATCACGTCCTTGACCACCGGGTGACAGGATGTCACCTTCGCGGTGGACAGGTCCACTGTGCAGGCCGCGAGTCCATCCGGCAGATTCATCATCTGCTGGAGATAGCTTGGGTCGTAATACCCGTAGCCATATCCCCCGCCGCCCCATCCACCCGGAAGGGGTCGACGATAGCCACTGCGGTTCCCGTAGCTGCCATACTGGGCCTCGGCCGGAACAGCCATGACCAGGACAGCGGCGAAAATTCCGACGACAAACAAAACTGCTGTCTTCATCTCTTCTTCTCCTTGGCCAGCTAAGCTGGCCTATGTAGTTGACAAGGTTCAACCTGTGCTTACATTATATCACAGTCCAGCTATTTTGTAAAGGTGCAAATAACCCAGCTATACTATGGGTTCTCGCTCCATCCTCCTCCCGCTCAACCGTTCGACTCCTTTAACAAATAGCTACTCCAGATTCATCATTTTTCAGACAAAAATTGGATACCCCGTCCCTGCCCGCCGGCAGGCAGGCAAGCAAGAATCCGACCCAATTCTTTGTTACCTGAAAAATCCCTGCCTGCCGGCAGGCAGGTCTTCACTGTCGTGTATTTGTTATAAAGTCGCGAAAAGGTTTCGCTGGAGGAGGGCTGGGCTCGAAACAGAGTGAATCTCTAGCCATCTGAATCCTTTGAGCCATTAGCATTGCGAAGCTATTCTCGCTTTGAAGACCGTCTTTTTTCGAGGCCAATAAGCACTTAAATTAGTTGAAGATTTAGTTAGTTAATAAATTAGGGTCGAGTTCCGCCAGCTGGCGGACGAGGAGTTCCCTGATTTATTAAACTAAATCGAAACTAATTTAAGTGCTTATCCGAAGATAAAAAGTAGGTCGAGAAGACGGGGATAGCTGAGCTGATTTATTAATGAGATGAAGTGGATGAATAAAAAGTGGGGCGAAAGCGGGAAATTTAAAATCACATATCAATATTCTTAAAATGTTTTATTTTGGCCACTCCTCTGTCGTGGTCTAGGGTTAGGGAGACGATATCAATTTGCCAGTCTTGGTCGGGACTATATTTTTTGGCGGCCAAATAGGTTTGAATAGCCCGGTTCATTCTTCTTAGCTTCTCGGGACTAACCCTGTTCTCTGGTTCAAAACCGGCCATCTCTTTTTTATTGGCCTTAACTTCAACGAAAATTAGAATACCCCCCTTTTCGGCTATTATATCAATCTCGCCCCACTTTTTTTGATAGTTTCTATCTAAAAGGGAGTAATTTTTTTGTTCTAAGTATTGTGCGACGCTACTTTCGGCCCATTGCCCAAATTCAGATGTATTAGTCATGGCAAGTTACTATGAATTTAAAATTTTATGTCAACTTAGGTATCAACAAATTGTATTGACACGGCCGATCTAAAAATGTTACATTAACTCTATAATTCTCGCAACGAGAGTTTTTACTTTTTAAGGTAAGCGGTGTGATTTTATCATATATAACCTAACTTACTAAACCATTAGAATTTGGCATCACAACTCAGAAAATCACGGATTAAGCGGTTTCAGAAAAGTATTTAATATTAAAAAAACGATTAGCTTTATAAAGAGTGAACTTTTTGGGCTTTGGGGGACGCTGTTCCTCGTTTTTTTACTTTTGGCATCTTACGGCTCAATTGGCGACGGTCAACCAACCTTGTTCAGCAATATGATCAAGGAATATATTGAGGAAACATCTGTGTCTTTGGCTGGCTATGATCAACCGTTGATCCAGCTTGCTAACATAGGCACTCTCATCGCTGCTAGTACTGATAACCTAGGCCAGGGAGGACCAGAAACAACCATTACTCCAGCCCCGATCAATAACAATTCACTATTAGCCAACAATCCGATAAGCACTGATTATATTGAAACCACTAGCTATAAAAGAAATCAAGTCACTGAATATACTGTTCAAACCGGAGATTTGCTTTCTTTTATAGCTTCGGATTATGGGGTAAGTATAAACTCGCTTATTTGGGCCAATAAGTTGAGAGATGCCGATAGTATAACGCCCGGCCAAATTCTCAAAATTCCACCAGTTTCGGGCGTTATCCATATAGTTGTAAAAGGTGATAGTCTGACCTCAATAGCTAAAAAATATGGAGCCGAAGAGGCAAAAATAATAGAATTTAATACTCTACCTCAAAGCGGAGAAATTGAGATTGGAGATGAAATTATCGTGCCGGATGGCCAGATAAAATCAACTTATGTAGCTTCATCTGGAACAACGACTTCAGCCGCTAAGAGGTTTGGATACTTACCTAACCTAGGAGATTATTTTATGCAACCTACAACTGGATATAACTGGGGGCGCATTCATGGCCGAAATGGTGTAGATATGGCTAATTCCTGCGGAACACCAATCTATGCGGCCGCCGAAGGTTCTGTCGCTATCGCTGACGGAGTTGGTTATAATGGGGGGTTTGGTAAATTCATTAAGCTTGTCCACTCAAATGGCACTGAAACTCTTTATGCCCACGCTACGAAATTATTAATAGCAGCAGGGGAATATGCTCAAAGAGGCCAAATGATCGCTCTGATGGGCTCTACGGGCCGTTCTACGGGCTGTCACCTGCACTTTGAGGTTCATGGCGCTCGTAATCCTCTGGCTAAGTACTAACATTGTTCGCTTGCTCCCTCATTTTTCAACCGTTCGACTCCTTTAACAAATAACTACTCCAGATTCATCATTTTTCAGACAAAAATTGGATACCCCGTCCCTGCCTGCCGGCAGGCAGGGAACAAAGGGAGGGATTGAAATAAGCAAATCAAGTGGTAGTATGTTAGCTAGCCCTATAAAAACACGAAAGAGAGTAGATAATGTCTGAATGGAAGACTAGCCTACAAATTCTTGTTGAGCAACCAAGCTTTAGTATGGATCTGACTAGGCTGGGCCAAGAGTTGATTAATCGACGAGCTATTGGATTTAGCGCAGATCCCAACGGTTCGGACGAATTTATTAGAGATATTGTGGATTATCTTGAAAAACAAGGATATGTGACCTATAACTCTGAAACTGAAGTGATTATGTTACTGCCAGCCAAAATAATCAAGAAGTTCCTTGATCAAATGGATATACGAACATCCATAAACACCGAAAGTCCAAAAATAAAGTCAGAACTTACCCACGAACAAGAACTTCGGCTAGATTATAGCCAGCCACCCGTTAGTAGTGAAAAACTCAAAGAAATTAAGGATAGGCTAGATCGATTAGAAGGAAAACCACCCAAATAGCGCTAAAACAGCGCTATTTTGTTCCCTGCCTGCCGGCAGGCAGGCGCCCGGAACATTTTAAAAACAAAACGTAGAAGGATTGCGTAGTTTCTTTCATTTCGAATCCTTTGAGCCGCTTCACCACAAATTCAAGATATTTATGATATTTTCTTATGGATACAAAATTGGGATGTAGGTTTTACGAAGGGACCCAATTTTTATTCAAGAAAATGAATAAAAATTGTAGGATTTGTTGATGCGGCGAGTCGGATGAGAAATGAGAGAGACGAGAGCAACCCTAACCTAGTTCAGTCAGCATCTTCTCATTCATCCTCAGCGCCAACGCTTCGGCTACATAATCCTCTTTTACTGTTTCAGAGCCGGCTAAGTCGGCTATAGTTCGGGCTACTTTGAGGGTTTTGTGATATGTACGAAGAGATAGTCCCTTTTTATTTATATTGTTTTTAAGTAGGTTTTTAGCCTCTTTTTCTACCATAGCTAACTTTTCGACATTCTTATAATTCATTTCTGAATTGCTGAATATGCCCATGTTTTTAAATCGAGCAAGCTGAACTTCCTTAGCTTCGGCTATTCTTTCTTTTATATTCTTGATTTCTTCTAGCTTTTGCTGGGTTTTATCCTCTTCATCGCTAATTGTTTCGCGCGGAACATTTATCTGAACATCGATTCTGTCCAGAAGAGGACCGGATATCTTTTTTCTATACCTCAGAACGCTAAAAGGTATGCAAACACATTGGTTAATCTGACTGCCATAATTTCCGCAAGGACAGGGATTCATTGCTCCAACTAGCATAAATTTAGATGGTAATCTAACTGAACCGGAAACTCTAGAAACGGTAACTATCCCATCTTCTAGGGGTTGTCTCAAAGCCTCTAAGACATTTCTTGGAAACTCCGGTAATTCATCCAGAAAAAGAACTCCTCTGTGGGCCAAGCTTATCTCACCTGGTTTTGGCCAAGTCCCGCCTCCAACAACGGCAGTAGCAGAGGTTGTATGGTGGGGATTTCTAAACGGACGCTGGAAAGACAGGGGAGTGGTGGAATCTATAAGACCAATAGAGCTATAGATCTTAGCCACTTCTATGGCTTCGTCAAACGATAATGGTGGTAGGATATCAGTCAATGCTTTGGCAAGAAGAGTCTTGCCTGCTCCAGGAGGACCCGACATAAAAACATTGTGAGCTCCGGCGGCGGCAACAATTAGGGCCCTTTTGGCAAACGCTTGGCCTTTTATAGAAATAAATGCTTCAGGATAAAGATCTATTCTTTCTGAGGGTTTAATGATTGTAGGAGATATAATGGCCGTTCGGTTAAGGTGGCCTATTACCTGGGAGAGATCTTCAACTCCGATAACCTTTATTTTACCTATACTAGCTGCTTCTTTTGCATTTGCTGATGGAACAATAATCTCTTTAAAGTTTGAGTTGCTAGCCAATATTGCCATGGCCATAATTCCAGCGGTGGGCTTTAAGCGACCATCTAAGGATAACTCTCCGGCTATTAATCTGCCCGAAGGATCAAATTTTATTTGTCCCGTTTCGAATAAATAACCAACGGCAATCGGCAAGTCGTAAGAAGGCCCTTCTTTCTTAATGTCGGCTGGAGCCAGGTTAACTATAACTTTCTTGGTTTTTGATTTGGGAGGTAGAAATCCACTATTTCTAATGGCTGAGCCGATTCTTTCTTTTGATTCCTGGACGGCCTTATCGGCTAACCCGACAATATTAAAAGAATGGATTCCAGAACTAGAATCTACTTCTACATCTATTAACTTAGCGTCAATGCCACTGAGGGCTGCAGAAAATATTGAGACGGACACGAAATATAATTCCCCCTCCGGGAAATTTAAACCTTACCGTAAACTCCTGCTTCGATTTTAGCCACAGTATTCTCTATATCTTTCCTCTCTTTTTCTAGAGTATTAACCATGGCCTGGTTTCTGTCTAGCTCAACAGCTTCTTGGCCAGCATCATCTTCAGATTTACCCAAGTCGCCAACCCTAACATCAAAGTCTCCCTGTATTTGAGGATTTTCAGAAGCTATATCGGCCAGCTCTTTATCGATCTCCTGTAGACGATTTTTTAAATTATTTTTAAGTTTTTGTAATTCTTCCTCGGTCATATAAATATAGAAACGTTATCCCGTATGAGGTTTCTAATATATCATGCAAAAATTATAAATGCAAAACCAGGTAGTAGATGTTTCGAATTCTTTCAGAGAAGCGGCAAAGCCGCTATCGGAACATTCACTACCTGGCAAAACAAAAGGCCTGGATGCCCGTACAAAAGTCCGAAAGTGGACTATACTTGAGCGATCAAGGCCTTTGAAACTGAACTTCAGCCAGAAGTCATTAACAGTTAATGATTCCCAGCAAAAAACGAACTATGCTCATAATAGCATCACCAGAGGCAGAGTCAACAGTTTAGTGTTGATAACTTGTCACCAATAAAATGAGATGTCACCAATCCCCAAAATCATTCATAAATCAGCGTAAAACCTATACTTTTTGGTGACATTTCTTTAATAATCAAACAGCCCCATCAGGGGCTATTTGTCACTTACCAACACTATAGTAACATTCATGTCACCTTAGAGTCCTTTTATTTTATCAATTGGAGAATATATCGACTCTCGGGAATTAGTTAAGATAAGATAATATCGTCCTGTTAGTGATGAAACAACCGCATAGTCAATTGTCCTGTCTGGAAGCGGAAAGTTCTTATATCGTATTTTAACTGTCCGGCGTGCGTTGTCTAGAAAAGGCGCACTTGCTCCTTTTGATGGATCTACATCAAAGAAGTTTTTGAGGTCGTCAGATATAGTTGCTTCCCAATTTTTCATAACCTCTGTGACCTTAGTGGCATCTTTAACTTCTACTATAAATACTATTCGTTTATTGGAATTACCTAAGCTATTAAAATTTTCCATCTGGCCGTAAAGGAAAACAATATTATTATTTTTGACCCAGTTCTTTAGTTCGGCTGGGTATTTAATGGCCAGTTTATCAAAAAGTTCAATAAAGGTAAGAGTCTCGCTTGGTTGAACCGGTAAGAACCTAATTCTCTCAAATTCTTTTTGAACCAGTGTTTCTTTCTCAAGAAATGACCTAAACTCTGGAATCAAAAGGTTAGAATCTACCGGCATAGAGAAAGTTGTTATTGGGATTGTCCTGAATATTTCTTCGAGCTCATTGGTTTCTACTCTCGGACTAGTTATGGCCGGGGTTAGAGTCGGAATTGTAGTGATAATAGCTTCTTCTCGAAGAAAGAAATAGTAGATTAAGCCATAAGCAGCTACGGCTAAGATCATCGTGCTGACAATTCCGGTAGTCATCCCACTGCCTATAATTTTGGCAATAACACCATACTCCACCTTCTCTTCTTCTGGCTTGGGGGCGGTTTTCTTAGGCACAGGCGCACCTAAAAAAGCTGGTAAATTATCTTTATCGAGAATTCTAATCTCTTCGTGAAAATGGGCTGGTGTATTTGTCGAAAGTGGCGGTAGAGTAACTGGCGGAATAACCAGCTTTGGACCCAAGAATGGTGGCTGGATTTTTGGTGGTGTTAGTCGCTCTGGCGGGGTCACCGGCCTACTTGATATTGGAGGTAGGGGCGGTTTAGCTGGAACGTCTGGGGGTATGTTTGCTGTTTTTACTGGTGCTGGTGGTGGCGCTTGTTTAGCTTGGATAGGAGTACTTTTCTTAGCCAGTAACTCTAAACTTAGGGGTGCTAGGCCTTGCTTTAATCTGGCAAGGTCATCTTTCATTGTTCTAATGGTTGGTCTTCGGTCAGATGGTCTACCGGTTATTTCGTTTGGTGACTTCGTAGCGGGCCCGTGGAGTGTCTGCTTATTTAGCTGGGGTAACGAAATACTGCCTCCTGCCGATTTTGGTAGGGGCATAGTCGGAGGTATTATGGGTTTTGGTTGCGGGGGTTGTGCTCCACCTTGAACAACAGACGGTTTAACTAATTGTTCAAGAATATCACTAATAGTAAGTGGCTTTTGATCTCTTTCATCCATATAAAATTAATTCTACCACATTACCCCGGAGATTAGGAATGTTAATTTCTACTTAGATCTCATGGTGAGATTAGTTCGGCCCATGTCGTCTATATTTTTAAGAGTAACTTTAACCGATTGGCCAACTTTTAAAATATCACTTGGATGTCTTACTCTTTCATCGGACATCTCTGAAACATGGACCATGCCTTCTCTCCCGGGCAGGTATTCAACAAAAGCTCCGAAGTCTAATATTTTAGTGACCTTACCGTCGAATTTCTCGCCCGGTTGTGGTTCATAGGTCAAATCTTTAATTATCTGAAGCGCTCTCTCCATTCCAGTAGCTGAGACACAGGTGATAAAAACCGAGCCATCGTCCTCTATGTCTATTTCCGCGCCAGTTTCTTCAATTATCTTATTTATTGTTTCGCCACCCTTGCCTATCACTGCCCCAATTTTATCCGGGTCTATTTTAATTGTTTTTACTCGAGGCGCTAGCGGTGAGAGATCCGGTCTTGGTTGGGCTATGTTCGTATTCATTTTATCAAGTATTTCAAGGCGAGCTTTTCTAGCTTGAAGAAGAGCTTTTTCTAAAACATCTTCGGTTATTCCCTCAACCTTTACGTCCATTTGCATTGCCGTGACTCCATCCTTAGTGCCCGCAACTTTAAAATCCATATCGCCATGGTGATCCTCGGGGCCTTGAATATCGGTTAAAATCTTGAACTCTTTACCTTTTTCATCGAACATCATACCCATAGCAATGCCGGCTACAGCGGCAGAAATGGGCACACCCCCATCCATCATGGCTAGGGATGATCCGCAGACAGATCCCATCGAAGAAGAACCATTAGAGGCCAGCGTTTCTGAAACCACCCTAACTGTATATGGGAAATCTTCTTTAGAAGGAATCACTGGTATTAGCGCTCTTTCGGCTAATGCTCCATGGCCTATGTCTCTGCGTCCAGTCCCGCCCATGCGGCCAGTTTCGCCAACGCTATAGGGCGGGAACGAGTAATGGTGCATGAATCTTTTTTTAGTCAGGTCTATTTCCATGGTTTCTACCCATTGTTCCATACCCGGTGAGGCCAAGGTTAATATTGATAGAACCTGAGTTGTGCCTCTTTGAAAAAGTCCCGAACCATGAGAGTGGGGGAGGACGGCCGTATCAACCAAAAGCTCCCGGACTTCGTCTAATTTTCTAAAGTCGGGTCGTTTTTCAGAAGTCAGAATATTTAGATGGACAATATCATTTATTTCCTCTTCGAATAAATGGCTCGTTTCTGTAATCTTTTTATTTAAATCCTGATCCTCTTTGTAGATTTCGCTGATATGGCCCAGTAGTTCTTGTTTTATCTTGGCCACGCCATCAACATACTCTTGCTTTATCTTGGTATAAATTACTTTTTCTAAACGCGAAGCCAAAAAACTGCTAACAACTTTTTTAAGCCCTTGATCTGTTTCGGCTAAGGCCAGCTGGATTTTTATTGGTTTAATGTCATCGGCAATGCGCTGTTCTAGAGTAATTAATTTTTGGAATTCTTTAAATCCGGCAACAACGGCGTTGGCTATATCTTTCTCGGGTACAATGGAAGCACCGGCCTCGATCATGTTAATTCGGTTTGATGTTCCAGCGGCAACTATATCGAAGTCACTCTTTTGACGCTCCTCATAGGTAGGATTCATGACTAGCTTACCATCTACTCGGCCGATACGA
>CAZCYM010000010.1:0-1628 GCA_964502945.1 uncultured Candidatus Saccharibacteria bacterium | reverse complement strand
ACCGGACCATTAAATGGAATATCCGATACCATGAGAGCTAAGGATGCACCAAATAGAGCTGGCATATCGGGATCATTCTGACCATCAAAAGATAAAACCGTTGCTATAATCTGGATATCATTACGGATACGATGATCAAATCTTGGACGCAAAGAGCGATCAATAAGTCGTCCGCTTAAAACAGCTTCATCCGATGGCCGGCCCTCGCGCTTTATCCACTTAGAACCTTTAATTTTACCGGCAGCATAATATCTCTCTTCGTAATCAACCGAGAGGGGCATGTAATCTATATTGGCCCTGGCTCCTGAGGACATGACCGCCGTTACTAAAACAGCCGTATTGCCGTATTGGACAAACACCGATCCATTGGCTAGGTTGGCCAATCGTCCAATCTCAATTTTCAATGGTTTTCCCGCAAATTCTTCTTCGTATTTCCTAATTGCCATAAAGGCGAGTAAATAACTAGGCCTGACGAGTAACGAGATTTTCTCCTGCATCTTCTACTCTTAGAAAACGCGGGGGAAATCCCCATTCATCCTGTTCCTCGGCCTGCTCTGATATTTGCTTGTTTGTTACTTATTTTTTAATACTTGGTGGGTTTAATATGCTTTTTTTTCCTTTTTTCAACTTCCAATTGCTTTTGGTTTTTATAAAAACTGGTATTATAATAATTAGCTCAAAAAATATCTAGTATGCTTTATCTAATGTTTACCGGTCGAAAACCCTTTGGAAGTTGTATTACGGGGCTTACTTCTCAGGATAACCTTATCTGCCACCTCTTCTAGATCCATAAAATTATTTACCGTTTCGACAAGCCTTGAACTTGTGCTCCGTCTAAATCCAGCTGATTCAACGATTAACCCGCCAAATTTCAAATAATTAACCAAGGGTTCGTAATCGCCATCTCCAGAAACAATGACCACAACATCTAGCTGTTTGGACATGCTGATTGCATCAATTGCCAGGCCAACATCCCAATCACCCTTCTTCATACCGCCTGGAAATATTTGGAGGTCTTTGCTTTTTAACTCAAAACCAGACTTTTCAAGGGCTTCAAAAAAAGCTTTTTCTTCTTCCGTGTCAGATTTTACTACATAGGCCACGGCCCGAACTAGTTCTCGTCCGGCGGTTATCTCTTTTAAAAGCTCATTAAAATTTACCCTGGCTCCGTAGAGGTTTTTAGCCGAATGGTACATGTTCTGAACATCAACAAAAACACCTACTCGGTGATTTTTTCTTTGAGGAATTGAGAGTTTATGAGCCATATTATTTACCGAGTTCTAACTTTTTAATGATAGCCGTGTGGCGCTTTAAGTCCTCGCGCTTTAGATAATCAAGTAATCTTTTTCTTTTGGCCACCATTTTTAAGAGACCAATCTTAGAGCTATTATCTTTGGCGTGTTTTTTCAGGTGTTTTGTTAGGTGCTCAATTTCTTCAGTAAATAAAGCAATCTGGGCTTCTGGAGAGCCAGTGTCTTTATCATGAACTCGATAATTAGTTAGTATTTTTGCCTTTTGTTTAGTAGTTAACATGATTTTGCTATTGTAGCATGAAGTTTAGATTTTTACAAATATTAGTCTTCTCCAAACGCTAATGTCCCCTGAAACCAGAATGGATTCTAGGCTAC
>CAZCYM010000009.1:0-15647 GCA_964502945.1 uncultured Candidatus Saccharibacteria bacterium | reverse complement strand
AAACTTTTTAGTATTATATCGTTCAACTTGAACCTTATGCTCAAATCGATGAATACATAAAATACCGTTTCTATGTTCACCATCCGGCTTACACTTGTCTAATTTTGGCAAATTAGCATCAAAGCATAAGAGAGCCCTTACTGTTTCGGACGACTTGTTGATCAAAAAATCACCCTATTAAAGAACCATGATTAAAAAATAATACTCCTTACCGTATAGAGAGTCAACTATTTGCCGGCTAAAAGATCCTGGACGACTTTTTTATCTGACCAGGGAATTTTATTCTCGCCAGCCACAGCCATAGAAGTCTCCGAGCCTTTGCCTGTGATGATTACCGTATCACCTTTTTGAGCTAGGGCTATGGCTTTTTTTATGGCTTCTCGTCTATCTAAAATCTTATAGATTTTAGATAGAGAATTTCGGATTTGCGAAATACCTGAAAAAATTTCTTCAATAATTTTTTCAGGTATTTCGTCGTATGGATCTTCATTCGTCAAAATAATTTCATCACAATATTTAGCCGCAATCCGACCAAACTCCGGCCTTTTCCATTTATCCCGTCCCCCGCCAGCCGCACCGAGTACACAAATCAATTTTCTTTTATTTGGAAATTGGAAATTAGAAATTGGAAATTCCAGACCCTTGCGAAGTGTTTCATAAACACTTCGCAAGGAGTCTGGAGTATGCGCATAATCAACCACAACATTGAACGGTTCTCGCTGAATGAATTCCATCCTACCCGGAATAAACTTAACTGATTCTAAGATCGGTTTAGCCGAAGGCAAATCAACACGATATATGGCTCCGACCGCTAAAACCGCAAGGAGATTCATAACATTAAACTGACCGACCAAAGAAGTATTATAGACAGTCCCATAAACCTCAAAAGAAGAACCCTCGTTAGATAATTTTATATTTTGAGCCACCAAGTCGCCCTTGGTAAGACCATAGAATATTTTACGCTTGGCAGAAAAATTACCAAACAATTTTACATACCGGTCATCAGCGTTGATAACATGAATGTTTTTAGTAATTTCAAACAATTCCTGCTTGGCCTGATAATAATTCTCAAAAGAGCCGTGGCTTTCAATATGCTCCGGGTGAAGATTTGTAAAAACTGCACAGTCAAAGTTAATACCTAAATGTCTTTTCTGCTTTATGCCCTCAGAGGTTACTTCGAGAATAAAATATTCGCAACCGGCCTTAACTGCTTCAGCCATGAGTTTTTGAAGACGAAACCGGCCGGGCATAGTCATTTTTAAAGTATTAGGCCACTCTTTTTCTTTAATTTTAAAACCAAGCGAACCGCAGGCCGCAACAGATCGACCTGAATTATCAAGAAGTTTAGTAATAAGATATACAACCGTAGATTTGCCCTTGGTTCCCGTAACACCTATGACTTTTAGCTTCTGAGATGGAAAATTATAAATAAGAGCCCCGGCATAAGCTAAACTTGCATGATAGGCCGGCTGGAAAAAATTAAAAATTGGCTCGGGAACCAATTTTTTTACCCGATATAGAATTTTATCCAAAAGTCCTTCTCTTATCATTTTTTTACTGAGCTTGAATGTAGCCGTCTTTTTCGACTCTTTTTTCTATATTAAGCAATATAAATTTACCGAGAGTACCATCAATAGTCATCAAAACATCAAAACCAATCAAAGCACTAAAATCTCTTGCTGTTCTTATGTATATCTCGCCCAACGGGGAAGTAAGCTTAAGATTTCCACGGCTTAGATCGTCCGAATTTTGTAACTGACCGTCGAGATAATTTCCAATAACAGAGGCTGGGCCAGTATCGCTGTTTTTATCCATTGACGAGGCTTCTTTCTGTTTTGCTGCATTCTCAAAAATATTAAAATTTAAATTCTTATCTTGAAATAATGACCAGCCGGTCAAGGCCAAACCAACTAAAAGAACAGACAGATAGAATCTAGTTTTTATACTTCTATTTGGTTGTTGAGCTTTTTCTTTTTGCATGCTGTTTTTGCTTATATACAACTATAGCACTTCAATAATTTTATTTCTAGTCCATTGTAAAACAAAAGCCAGCTTTAGAGCTGGCGGAAAAAATTTTAAAGCAGTATCCCAGAAACAAAAGCAATCATCCATAAACACCAAGCATAGACAGAAAAACGATCAAAATATTTCTTCCAATCTCCTTCTTTACTGTTAGCAAGGACGGCCCAAACAAAATGAATAGCCATTATCAGAAGTGAAACAAGGCCGAAAATCGTATGCAGGTTCCACTTCCATCTATCGGCCAAAGATACACAAAGAAATATAGTTCCACTAGCATCGGTAGTAAGACCAACTCCGAATAGCCAGACCATCCCGAGAGGAAGTCTGCATGTTAGCTTATGTGACCAGATAACAAAACTATAAATAACAAGAGCGACCACAAACAAAAGTTCTAGAGAATTCATTGAATGAACTCTTGCTCAATCATTTCCGCCTCCTTACAAGAACTGCCTATATTATATCAGCCTTAGTATAAAAAACAACTTTCCGTTTGTTTGGGCCTTTTTGTTTTTATATAAACTCGCGACTAAAAAATTCTTCTGGCTATAGAATAGCCAAAATACCAAAGTCGGGAAATTACTAAATCAAAAGAGCCGGGATATTCCTTTTGATCCCCTCCCCAACCAAGCTTAAAACGAGTCACTCCCGGCCACTTAGTAGCATTGATACCCCAGAAGTCATAATATTTTATACCACGCCCCTTCAGATACTTTATATTCTTCCAATGAAGCGCATAAGGCGCCATCATTGCCCGATATTCGTAGTCCGAAGCGCCATGAAGATAATAACAAGTATCGCCATAGGTCATCAATATTGCTCCAGCTATGGCCCTATCATTATGACCTGCCTGTCCGGCAGGCAGGTACGCCATAACCAGGTCTACTTTCATGTCATTTCTGCCATAGGCAGATCCGCCTTCGGCGGAAAAATAATCTAACAACTTTTGGTAATAAACTTTGGGGTGGCTAGCAAATCTATCTCGTTTGATTGTTTTTTGCATTAATTTCCAGAATAGATCGATATCTTGGCTAGGTTTAATTGTAATTCCGTGCTTCTCGGCAACTTTAATATTATATCGAGTCTTTGTATGCATTTTCCCCAACAGATGTTCTTCGGGCAAGGTTAAATCAAGAACTACTGTTTTGTATGGTTGAATCTGTTTATTGGACCGGCGCATTCCTTTTACATGCAGTAGCTCCATCACCACATCCGAATACGGCTCAATTTTTACAAAAATTGATTTTTCTAACTTAGCCAAATCTTTTAAATATTTTACAAAACTCGCCAACTCATTTTTTAATCCGCCTTTTATATTGTCAAAATTTATCTCCGGTCCATGAGGTATATATAAATAACTTTTCCTAAGCGGTAAATTATATTTGATTATGTTGGCTCGTATAGGACCATCATTCCCTCGGCCAGACTCGGGACCTACGGCAAATCGCCAGACCTTATGTCCGACTTCTTTCTGAAAATTTAACCACTCGATTGTTTGTAAGAAAGATTTCATGGGTGGATAACTATTTGACTTTTAATGCTTTGCTTGCTACTATAAATAACATCACCAACGGAAAAGATCACCCTATAAGGTTTCGTCCTTATGGGGCCTTTTCTTTTTATATTCCAACTTATTGCTTAAATCATTCATAAATCGCAAAAATGGACGGCAAATTTTGAATCTAAGAAGTGCAGAAAACTTCCTCCTATTTGGAATTAAAACGGCACTTAATTTATCTTTTTCGATAAGATATCTAGCCAAACAATAAAAATCTCCATCACCTGTAACAAGAACTGCCCTATCATAATTATGGCATTCAATCAGCGCCTGAAGCACTAGCTCGGCATCACAGTTACCCTTTGTATAGCCGTCTTGGTATCTTAGCGTCGGCTTGAAAATACAAACAAAACCCGCCTCTTGAAGAGATTTATATAATTCATTATTTCCTTCTATAAACCCAATAAATAAAAATGCTTTGGAAACGTTGTATTTTTCAAAAAGATATTTTCTAAAACGTCCGAAATCCAATATCCAACCAAGTTCTCTAATACTTAAATTTAAATTTTGGCTATCAACAAAAGCAAAGTTGTTTTCCTTTTTATTTTTTACTAACTTTTCTATGGCCCAGACCTTTGCTTTTGTTCTTTCTATTTTAATTTCACGTTCTTTAAGAGCTTTGCTGTAAAATTTAAGATAATCTTTTAAAGACAGTTCTCTAAATTCAGCATTCTTTACTTTGGTAGTTTTGTAATGACTTATATCTACTCCGACAAATTCTTTTAATTCTTCATACAGCTCAAACCCTATCTGCTCTTTGTCCTTGAAAAATTCATGCGGAAACGTCTTGTCTTGCTTATAACCAATACTCTGCATTATTTTTAAAAGTTCAGGAAGTTTTTCTTTTGCATATATTTCAGGTATTACAATATCAATATCGTCTATCTGATCTAGCTGTCCTATAAGACGATAAAGCCCCAAGGAACCATAAATAGCAGGCACGATGCCATGCCTGTTTAAAACTTCGGCTATTTCAAGAAATACTGCAAATTTTTTATCAAAATTCATATTCTCTTTAAGTTTGTAAGAATGATTTCATCATTATTTATCTAAAATCTTAACGCATCTGCCAATAGCAACAAATCCGTATGTCCATAGCAACGGGAGTCAGATAGGCATAATTCCGAATAAGGTATTTCTATAAAAGATCTCGACTCCGGTAAGAATAAAAATATATTCAAAAAATATCATCAATAAAAAACCAGCTATAAATATTAGCCATTCATTTTTCTGCCTCTTTGCTAAAAATGATATAGAGATAACCAATCCGAAAACTGCCATTAATACAAAATCATTTGAAATTAGTGGTATCAGGCCAACCATCACCAAAAGAGGAGCTGAGTTTAAAAATATTTTTTTAATTTTATCCATAAGTATCTATCTCTTCCCCAATAATCTCAATGCCTCCCTCACTCGCTCCTCGAGCGTCTTCCCCTTGGCTTCTTTGAGTGCCCCTTTGGCTTGGTTCGTACTATAACCAAGAGCCAACAAGGCTTCCGTCGCCTGTCCTTCTTGGCCAAGGTCAATGCCCTTCATATCGCCCATATCAATATGATCGACTTTATTTTTAAGTTCGAGAATAAGCCGTGCTGCCGTCTTCGGTCCAAGCCCAGAAACTCTTTTCAGATAATCAGCATCTTCATTCACGACCGCCGCCTTTAAATGTTTCGGTTCAACGGCAGATAAAACATTCATCGCTCCCCTTGGTCCTATTCCCGACACACTTGTAAGCATGTGGAACAGTTCTAAATCCTCCTTATCCTGAAATCCATACATATCAAAAATCCCCTCCCGCATATTCAGTTGGGAATGAACGAACAGCTTGACGATGGGCACCATCGTTTCTTTAACGATGGTGCCCATCGTAACCGTTGGGTTGACAGATGGGGTTGATTTTGATAGAATATTTAATACCTTGGGGGATACTATAACCTTATAGCCTATACCGCCCGTGCTTAAAATGACGTATTTATCACCGAAATGTTCAATTTTGCCCTCGAGAAAAGAAATCATTAATTAAATAATAGCATTGAAAATGAAAAATAAAAAGGGTCGCTATCTATGAGCGACCCATCCAAGAACCTGTAAATATTCTACAGAAAAGAAAAGCAATGGGTAGGTTACAAATGACCAAGATCGGCAAATGCGAGAATGGGTGACTAATTAACAGGTCCGATACAACCGAAATTCCTGAAAATACCACCCAAAAACTTAAAAAATTCATCTCTCGGCCTCCTTAACAGTATATTCTGTATTTTATTATATTTTAAATAAACTGTCAAATGTGTTTAAACTAATATCCAAATTTAAACCTACTGGTGACCAACCAGAAGCTATCGCTAAACTAGTCAGGGGATTGAAATCAGGCGAAAAACACCAAGTTCTTTTGGGCGTAACCGGAAGCGGTAAAAGTGTTGTTCGAGATACGCCTGTTTTGGTTAGATATCCAAATGGAACAGTAAAAAATACGGGGATAGGAAAAATAATAGATGAGGTTTTTAATAAATTTCCCCAAAACATAAAAATCATTAATGACAGCGCGATTGTTGAGGCAAATGACCTACCTAGCGATTATCATCTTGAGACATACAGTTTTGATCCTCATTCCAAGAAAACATCTTGGAAAATGATTAAACAATTCACAAAACACAAGTCTCCACAAAAAAATTATAGAATTAAAACCACTTGCGGCCGAGAAGTTACTGTAACCGAAGATCATAATTTTTATGTTTTGCGAAACGGGCAATTAGCTTTATTGAAAACAAAATTATTAAATAAAAAAGATTACGTGCCAATTCCATTAAGTCTTCCCCCGCCAGAAAAAATAATAGAATCCATATATATTCCCGACTATATAAATACAAAAGAGTTTTATATTGCCCTGCCCGAATTTTCAGAAGATCATAATTGGAAAAAACAGTTACTGCCAACATTGGGCTATTTCAAAACTAGAGCTGTTTTAACAACTGGCGAAAGAATTTCTTTTGACAAATATCAGGAGTTGGTAAATCTTAGACCAAATATATCAACCCAAGTAAAAATTGGCCTAATTAGAAAAAATCTTGAAATCCCTTTAAATCTGGCCCTTTCTGATAATTTTCTAAGACTGTTGGGATATTATATTGGTGAGGGTCATGCTGAAAAAAACTATTTTATAATTTCGTCCGGCGATCAAAAAATCATTGATGACTTTCAATCAACACTAAATGTTTTGGGCATAAAATCAACTCGCAGGCCTGAAACTTATGATTATTCGGCATTTTCCGGCCTATTCAGCAGACTTTTGAGTAGTCTGGGCGGAAAGGGATCAAAAGATAAACATTTACCGCAATTTTGGCTTAATTTATCTAATAAACAGCTAGCTCAAATTTTATCAGCATACTTTTCAGCTGATGGTGGAGTTGATGGTTTAGCAGTTTCATGTACTACTGCCAGTAAACAGCTAGCTTCTGAACTTGTTCTTGCTCTTTTAAGGTTTGGCATAGTAGCCAAAATAAGGAGAAGATCCATAAAAATACCGAATAAAAATAAAAGGGGTAACTACTGGACAATCGTCATTAGCGGACAAAAATTTTTAACATTATTCCAAAAAAATATAGGGTTTGTTTTAGAAAGAAAAAATAAAAGATTAAAAGACATTATTAAACCAATTTATAATACTAATGTCGATATTATACCCATTAACATTCAAATTAAGGAAATCCGAGCAAAATTAAATTTGAGCCAATCAGATATAAGCCGATACTGCAACATAACCAGATCGTTGATATCGCTTATAGAATCAGGAAAAAGGATGCCGTCTAGAACCGTTTTTGAAAAAATAATACGATTTTTAGAAAAAAGTTCTAAAGATCAGCCGGTGATTTTAGAAAAGATAATAAAAATTAAAAGCCATTTACTTTTATATTGGAGTCCAATAAAGGAAATTAAAGAAATTAATTATAGAGATTTTGTATACGATTTTTCAGTTCAAGATAACGAAACTTTTTTAGCAGGTGAAGGCGGACTATTTGTACACAATACTTTCACCATGGCCAAAGTTATTGAGCAATACCAGAAACCAACCCTGATTATTTCTCATAATAAAACTTTGGCCGCTCAATTATATAAGGAATTCAAGGAGTTTTTTCCGAACAATGCCGTTCATTATTTTGTTTCATATTATGATTACTACCAACCGGAGGCATATATCCCCCACACTGATACATATATTGAGAAGGATTCTAAAATAAATGAAGAGCTTGACAGATTAAGACACGCAACCACTCAAGCCCTAATGTCCCGTGATGATGTAATAATTATTGCCTCCGTCTCCTGTATTTACAACCTTGGCTCACCCGAAGAATACAAGAACATGGGTCTTAATATTTTCGAGGGCCAAAAAATAAAAGCTGAAGAACTTATGCGAAGCCTTGCCCGTCTTCAGTATGCCCAGGATATAGAGTTAAAACGTGGCTGTTTCCGCAAAACAAGGAATGAGATAGAAGTAATGGGTCCTGACGGGCAAAATATTTTTAAAATAACTTTGGGGCTGTCTTATGCGCCATCGACAAAAAATAAATTCTCGCCTTCTGAGAGAATATTGAAGATAGCCCATGCCACGATTAAAGAACCGGAAGAGCTCGAAACAAATGAACCGGTATTTGAAAAAATAATTGAAACCACCATTTTACCGGCTAAATATTGGCTTACTTCGGATAATAAAATAGGGGTTGCCATTGAGAATATAAAAGCTGAACTTCAACAGCATATGAAAGTATTTAAAAAACAGAAAAAGTTACAAGAAACCGGCCGGTTATACGAAAAAACAATGCATGATATAGATATGATGAAGAAAACCGGCTATTGCCATGGTATTGAAAACTATTCACGCCACCTTGATTTTCGTAAGCCGGGCGAACCGCCATATACTTTACTTGATTTTTTCATCTCTAAGGGAGAATTCCTGACTATCATTGACGAGTCACACGCTTCCATATCCCAAATAAGAGGAATGTTCAACGGCGACCACTCTCGTAAAAGCACCCTGATAAATTATGGTTTTCGTCTTCCATCAGCGTTAGATAATAGACCATTAAAATTTCCTGAATTTAATAAAAAAATACAAAAAACAGTTTATGTTTCAGCAACTCCGGGGAAATACGAACTCGACAAGTGTGGCAAAACTAATATCGCCGAACAACTTGTCCGCCCAACCGGACTACTGGATCCGACAATTGAAATTCAACCTACTAAAAACCAGATAGAACATTTACTTAAAGAAATAAAAAAGAGAATAGCCAGCAAAGAAAGAGTGATTGTAACAACCTTAACTAAGAGGATGGCCGAAGATCTGTCGGAATATTTAGCTGAGGCAAAAATAAGAGTTAATTATATCCACTCCGAAATAAAAACGCTGGAACGATTGAAGATATTAAAAGATTTTCGGTTAGGCAATCACGACGTCCTAGTCGGAGTTAATCTACTGCGGGAAGGCCTCGATTTGCCCGAGGTTTCGCTGATTGCAATTCTTGATGCTGATAAAGAAGGATTTCTCCGTAACACTACGACCCTGATCCAAACTATGGGGCGAGCCGCCCGACACGTTAACGGACATGTTATCATGTATGCCGATAAATTAACGAAATCGATCAAGGCCTCTATTGAAGAAACAACTCGCCGAAGAACAAAACAAAAAGAGCATAACAGAATCCACAATATAACACCGACAACGATTAAAAAAGTTATAGGCAACTTCGATTTGCCTATATCTAACAACGATTCGACCATGCTCATTGCAGGCGGCCTGACTAAAACAAGACGCTGGGGACAAGAAGAGGAAGACGCTATTTATGTTTTTGGCAGTACTAGTGGTTCGACTTCGCTCACCACAAGTAAGAACAAAATTATTGCCCAACTTACCAAAATGATGGAACGAGCGGCCAAAAAAATGGAATACGACAAAGCGTTAACTCTTCGCGAACAAATACACAAAATAAAAACCGACTCCGTAGAGTCGATCTAGATTTATTGTTTAAATACTAAGTCATATTGACTTTTAAGAAAATCAGCTGTCTCTTGGTCTAAATTCGGGCCATCTTGAAAACTTTTGCCAAAAATCCATTTATTATCTTGATACTCAAATAAATAATACTTGATTTCTATGGTATTTATGGAACCATCTGGTTGTCGTTCTCCTATTTCTTCCGTAAGAAGAGCGAGCCATAAATCATGTTTCTCATTAAAAATCAAAACTAAGGCGTATCGTTTTAAATTGATGAGGTCAGTATTACTATATAGCTCCGCCTTTATGTTGATCGGTTTATCGTCATGAACAGCTGAAAATGAACCAGATCCGTCCTGCTGCCACTTGCTGTAATCGGGCAATGCTTGCTGAGCAAAAACTTGTATACCAGCAAATAAAAAGATTATCGCCAAGCTAAAAGATACGATTGCCACCTTTCTCATGGTCTACGGCTCCTTGGGAAGTTTAACTTCCCTTGTCAAGCAACATGTGTAGTTCAAGTATATCACTATAAAAATAGAAAGCAAGCGAGCGGAGCTTGCATAGAGAATTAGGATATGTTAACATACTGAAGTATTTTTATATTAATCTTTCATTTTGCATTTTAATTTTTGCATTTTGAATTATTTATCGTGCCAATTACAGCATCCGCAAAAAAAGCGTTGAGACAGTCAATAAGGCGAAGAGTCCGTAATTTAAAGCGGACTGATGCCTATAAATCAGCCGCCAAAGAGCTAGCAAAAGTGGCTAAGGTGGGTGATATTAAAGAAGTTTCAAAATTACTGGCAAAAGCTTATAAAGCCATAGACAAAGCCGCTAAGACTGGCGTCATCAAGAAAAACAAAGCCGCTCGACTAAAATCATCAGCTACTAAGCTTTTAAGACTTTCTGCAAAATAAAAACCACCCGATAATTTGGCTATATAACATTTCGAGTATTGAGACTTAGCGAAAGCTAAGCTCTTTTTGCGACGTTAAGCACAATCCCCATCCCCGCCAGAAGAACTATCATTGCTGTTCCTCCATAGCTGACAAATGGCAGAGGAATCCCAGTCAACGGGGCCAGTCCAGTAATAGCCATGATGTTTAGAAAGGCCTGACCGATAACCCACGTGGTCATGCCCATAACCACAAGCTTGCCAAATTTATCGGTTATACCATTAGCCGTCCAGACCATCAAAAAAGCAAAAAGTAAGAATAACCCTATCAAAAATGACGCGCCCACAAATCCTAACTCCTCAACAATAACAGCGAAGATAGAGTCGTGGATTACTTCAGGAAGAAATCCAAATTTTTGGGTGCTTTTACCGAAGCCAACGCCAAACATCCCACCAGAACCAACACCTATTAAGGACTGGTTTAACTGGTAAGATATTCCGCGGGGATCAACCGAAGGATCAACAAAGGTTCTGATCCGATCTAGCCGATATGGTTCTAGCCAGATCATAATCATCAAAGCGCAGACAATAACTCCAAAAACTATTAACAAATGTTTCAATTCCGAACCAGCAAAAAAGTAAATGGCAAGAGATATTAATGTCACCACAATAAGCGTGCCAATATCTGGCTGAAGAGCCAGCAAGGCCGCTACAAAAGATAAGACTAGGAAAAACGGAGCCATGCCATAAGTCCAATTTCTTATTCTTTCATCTCTATTCCCAAACCAAGCGGCGAGGTAGATGATAAGGCCAAGTTTTAAAAGCTCTGATGGCTGGAAAGAAAAACCCCAAACATTGATCCATCGAGTTGCTCCTTTTAAGCCATGGCCGAAAGGTGGAATAAAAACCAAAGCTAAAAGAAATAATGCTCCCAGTAATACTGGCAAGGAAACTTTTTTCCAAAATTTATAATCCACCTTTGATAATAAAAACATGAGTACTAGGCCAGGCAGAACACCTAATAATAGTTGGTGATTTAAGTAATAGTAAGCAGAACCGAATTTCTTCTCTCCTTCCACCACTCCCGCCGACGACAAAACAACCAAGCCAAATATGAGTAGAAGAATAGTTATTGCAAATAATGCTTTGGCCATTAATTATATTATATTACTAAGGTTTTTAGAATTAAATTGACAATAATTCATAATAATAGTATAACATGAAAAGCTTAAAATAGCCCTTTTCCAACTAAATACAAGGAGCCCTCGCATAATGACCACAAAGAAACAGTTTTTTGAGCAAGCTTGGGCCATATTCGGTCCTCTCAAATGGCGGATACTGAAGGTGTTAGCCCTTATTACCCTTATACAGGCCTTGTCCTTGGTTGGACCCTATGTCCAGGGTACAATCCTTGACAATATCAGTCGTGGAGTGGCAATGAGCCGAACCTATTGGCTCATTGGACTAGCTGGAGGGATTATGCTCTTCAGTCACTTAATAGGTTTCAGACGTGAGAGTTTTGAGATTAATAAGGTTGATTTCGACATCGACGAGGCCGCTAACGACCAGACTATGTTTCGAATGATGAGCCTTTCCATCGGGCAACATAATGCTCTCCATTCCGGCGTTAAACAAAGTGTAATCAATAGAGGCCAACATTCATTGATCACACTGGTGAATATGTCTGTGTTTGAGATCGCTCCGACTATAATACGAGTGATGATCATGATAATCGCTATGTGCTGGTTAAGCATGACAATGGGATTTATCGTACTGATAGCACTAGTCTTATTCGTTTCCCTGACCATCTGGATAAATCACACCTTTAAAGGAGACCTTAAAAAACTTGAAAAGATGTGGAACAAAGAATCAAAGTTCCGAAACGAGATCATCCAACATGTCTGCCATGTCCTGGTAAACGCTCAAGAAAAAAAAGCCCGAGTAGAGGCTGATGCAAAATATGAAAAAGCGGTCGAGTTCGCAAAGCCGCTTTGGCGTCAGTTTTTATTTTACGCTTATCTAAAGTCGCTGATCATTATCTTCGCCAGATTAGCGCTTATGGCTCTAGGTGCCTACTACATCTACAGCAAGCAATACACATTCGGTTATATAGTTGTCTTCTGGTCGTGGTCAAACAATGCCCTAGATAGCGTATGGAATGTTGGAAATCTTCATCGCCAGATCATAAGAATGTGGACTTCAATAAGAAGGTACTGCGAATTTCTAACCATCGAAAGTGATATAAAGATAGTGCCCAATCCGGTTGTACTCAATCCGATACGGGGACACATTGAAATGCGCAATCTCTCGTTTGCTTATGGAAATAGGATGCTGATCTCGCGCGATGAAGAAGATGATGACGAGAACGATTTCGAACAAAAATTAGAAAAGTCAGAACAGTCAGCCATTCAAAATGTATCTTTTGTTGTTGAACCAGGTGAGACCGTCGCCATCGTTGGCGAATCCGGTTCCGGCAAAACAACACTGGCCCATATGCTAGTTAGAGGTAGCGACCCAACATCAGGACAGGTTATTATAGACGGCCAAGATCTTCGAGTCTTGGATCTTCAATCCTTCCGCTCAAAAGTTGGCGTAGTAGAACAGCAAGTTCCGCTCTTTGACCAGTCAATTCGATATAATATTCTTTACGGCTTGAACGGAAAAGCAAAAGACATAACCGAAGAAGAGCTCGAACGAATATCACAGATATCACAAATAAGCCGATTCTCGCATAAGCTCGAAAAGGGGCTTGATACTCTTATTGGTGAGCGGGGCATCAAACTATCCGGCGGAGAACGCCAGAGAGTGGGAATTGCTAGAGCTCTAATCAAAGACCCGGCAATACTAATCTTCGACGAAGCGACAAGTAGCTTGGATTCTGCAACTGAAGCCGAAATCCGTGATGCCATAAATGAGGCTTCTAAGGGACGCACCACAATAATCATTGCCCACCGTTTCTCAACCATTCGATATGCTAATCGCATCATCGTAATGGAAGAAGGACGAGTCGCCGGACAAGGTAAACACGAATATCTCTACAAATCGTGTCCGCCCTATCGCAAACTGGTTGATCACCAAATGACAGGAGTATAAAATGAACAAGTGGCAAGAGTTCCAGGGCAAGTCCTTTAAAATAATAAATCTTGGGAGACCGGCCGTATTTTTTATTCCGGTTAAAAAACTTAAGGGTGGACGGGGAATCAAAATACGTCAAGACCTACATTTATTCTTGATAACCCGATTTGGAGCTTACTCCGCTTCTATGGTTCCGAGTTTTGGATTTTGGAAAAATGCATTAGAAGCAATGACTACTGACGAATGTGTAGTGTTTGAAGTATCTTTCGACGGTAAAGAAAAAATACCCATCCTTATTAAAAAGCTGGCCGAGTTAGCATTAGAAATCAAAGAAGACTGTATTTATTTAAAAGCTGGTCAATATTCTTGCTTAGTGTACCCAGCAAAACGATCGCCTTAAAGGCGATTTTTAATTAAAATAATAGTAGAATCTTACTATTGATAACCCTTGGCTTGGAGAGTAAAGAGGTGGGCATAAGTGCCGTTTATTTTTAGTAAATCCTCGTGACTACCTAGCTCTTTGAGTTGTCCGTCCTCAATAACTCCAATTTTGTCAGCTTGGCGTACAGTTGAAAATCTATGCGAAATCAGTATAACTGTACGATCTCGGGGTAGTGCCTCTAGTTTTTCAAAAATCTTAGCCTCCGCTTCTGCATCAATCGAAGATGTCGGTTCATCTAAAATAAGAACTTTAGGATCTCTGTAAAAAGTACGGGCTAAAGCCAATTTCTGCCATTGTCCAATTGATGGCTCTACTCCTTCAGTAAATTCCTTACCGAGCATTTGCTCATATTTCTTTTCCCATTCCTCGATAAAGACATCGGCTTCGCCGGCTTTCGCCGCTTCTTTTACTTTTTCAATTGATGAGGTTGCACCGGTTCTCCCAATCGCAATGGCCTCCTTTACAATAAAATGGTACTTGGCATAATCCTGAAAAATAGCCCCAACTTGATAATACCAACTTTCAGGGTCTATATCTTTTAGATCGTGGCCGTCCAGAGTTATCTTCCCCTCGTCAGGGTCATAGAAGCGACACAGTAGTTTAATAAGGGTTGTTTTCCCGGCGCCGTTAATCCCAACCAAAGCGATTTTTTCTCCGGGATTAATCTTAAGAGAAAAATTCTTGAGCACAGCTTTGTTAGTGCCGGGATAGGAGAAACTTACATTATCGAAGACGACTTCAGGAGTCTTGTCAGGGTTAAGAATAATCCCCTTAAACGGCTTTTTTATGACCGGTTCGGTGTCCAATAGTTTAAAGACATCCGACACGAACAAATTATCTTGATATTGCCGGCCCAAGTTAGAAAAAAGGCCGGATAACGATTGGCGCAGATCTTGTATAGAAGCAAAGATAAAAGTCAAAGTTCCAATGAGTAGACTGCCCCTAGTAACTTCGATTGTAAAATAGATAATAGCAAAAGCAATAACAGCCTGTGAAAAGAAAAGAACCATTGAACGAATATCAAGATAACGGAGGCAATGCTAACTTCTATAACATTCTGAAATATGAAAAACTGCCTATCCACAAATTGCTGAAGACGCCATGAGCCTTCCTCATTTATACGGCCATACAGATCATTTTGTTTGGGATCCTCATGGATTGCCACATCTAACTCCCCCCTTTTCTTAATAATCAGCGTTTCAAATTTTTCTCCCAGAAAAAACCAAAATAGTTTAGAAAGATAACTTTGGACAGTAAGTAAAACTGACGGAACAAGAGTCACCAGTATCAGAACCCCCATCAGAACAAAAAGGTAGTAACTTACCTGTCCGCTTCCAGCAATCCTAACTAATTCGTTAATAAGAAGTCCGTAAGAACCAGACCGTATAAACGGCATTGCGGAAACAATTAAAAAAACAAGAGTAAGAACAACTACTTGTCCTTTCTTTTCTTTCCATATCATCGAACTTAATTGAACGCTATTTTTCAGCATTACTTTAAGTACGGAAAGCGAAAATTTGTTTTCTTGATTACCAGTCATAAAAGTTATTTTTACGATAAATATCTTTCCGATGACCAATGCTAAAGAAAATGGCTAAGTTATGTATAAAATAAAAAAGAGCCATATATTTGCGGGTGTTACGAACAGAATATACTCCAGATAATTCTTTTA
>CAZCYM010000008.1:8132-15914 GCA_964502945.1 uncultured Candidatus Saccharibacteria bacterium | reverse complement strand
CCTTGGAGTTTTTAGAACTCAGCCAATATACAACATTACACTTACTTTGCAAGTTTGATTTTAGTCTTCCTCCACACCTCCCACTCCTTTGGAGCGAGGCTCGCATGGCTTCCCGCTCATTTTTTGAGCGAGGCTCGCTCACTTTGTGAGCGGCGCCAGGCGGCAATTTTCTTATGATCCCCTGAAAGCAAAACCTCCGGTACTCGAAGCTTCTTCGTCCTGAGCCTGCCGAAGGATTTTTCCTTTAACAAAAAAACTTCGGGTCTCGTATACTGAGGATGTTCTTTTTCCTTTGCTTCTTTATCCGAAAAACTTTCATTCTTTATTGATTCCTCCTTTTGAACCACTCCGGGAATCAATCGCGATACCGCCTCAATTAGAACCATACTTGCAACTTCCCCCCCAAACAAAACATAATTCCCGATAGAAATTTCTTCGTCAGCAACATATTTCGCCACCCTTTCATCCACGCCTTCATATCGCCCGCAAATAAAAATAAGTTGATCATATTTTGATAATCTTCGAGCATCTTTTTGAGTAAATGTTTTACCCTTCGCAGCAAGAAGAATAACTCGTGAGTTATTCTTCTTGCGAAGACCCTGAGCAAGCGAAGCGCGTCGAAGGGTAGCCACTGCTCTGAAAATAGGCTCTATTTTCAGAACCATGCCGGCTCCTCCGCCGTAAGGCCGGTCATCAACAGTTTTATGTTTGTCGTCAGTCCATTTCCTTAAATTGTGTGTTTTAATAGTAATTAATTTTTTAGACTGCGCTCGTGCTAAAAGAGACTCGCTTAAGAATCCGGAAAATAAATTCGGGAAGATAGTTATAATGTCAAACTTGACCATTTTGGTATTTAATTATACAATACACCTGGCAAATTGAAAAGATGGGGTCTCAAATGATTGCACAAATAATTTTTAGATCTTTGAGCTATATTTTATTAGCACTAGCATTGTTTTTTCAAACAATGTTCTTGGTAAGCTTAGTACGGGGGTCATTACGATCATCTGAGTTAAATGAAATTATCGTAACCCTTTCATCGCTCTATATCGGTGTTTTTATGTATAATTTTTTTGCAAGAAAATAAGTCTCCATACGAGGGGACTTTTTAATTTTAAAGCGGCGCAACCAGGAAGTAGATTTTTGAATTGCCTTCCGGCTTTGCGCTACAAGCGCATTTCAAAAATTCACTTCCTGGCAAGGGGTTTTTGTTGTTTTTTTAAAAATAATATGATATCTTGGAGATATCATGAAAAATGAACTACAATTTCACGTTATTTTTAGACCCGAACCAGAAGGTGGGTTTACTGTGATAGTACCATCACTTCCCGGATGCATTAGTTATGGAAAGAACCTAAAAGAAGCAAAGAAAATGGCTGCCGATGCTATAGGGGGATATGTTGTATCTCTTAAAAAACACGGGGAACCCATACCCAAAGACAAAGAGAACTTTACTGGCATGATCGATATTCCTTTTCGTCTTCATGCCTAGAATTACTATCACTCCAAAAAAGTTACTAAAAATCCTGCTTAAGGCAGGATTTAAAATTGACCACATTACCGGTTCGCATTATATTTTGTATCATCAAATTTCCAAAAAACGTGTTACGCTTTCTCTACATACTAAAGACCTGGCCAAAGAAACTTTGCACTCAATTATTAAATCTGCTGGGCTTGAGGAAAAAGACTTTTAACAAAACTGACGAGATTATTAAAAATATCTAATTGTCTTAAAAAGGGTGCATACGCACACAAAATAAGACAATTGAAAATTGCCCGACCATAACCAAAAACCAGCTTTCGCTGGTTTTTGGTTACTTTTGAATCATTACCCTTCGACAAGCTCAGGGTAAAAATTTCAAAGCAAATTTTTACATATCTAGATCTCCCATAACGTCTTCGACGTTGCGGGCACCGGCGGTCTTGGACGGAGCTCGTCCACCTTCCGGTTCCTCGATCTTGAGGTTAACTCTGGCATTGTTTCGCATTCCTACGATTCTGGCCAAAGTTCTGATTGCCTTAGCCGTAGAGCCAGCTCGTCCGATCAGAAGGCCCATATCTTCCGGGTCAACTTTAACGGAGAGCAAGACACCAAGCTCATCAACAGTCCTGACAACTTTAACATCGTCCGGCTTGTTAACGATTTCCTTGATGATCATCTCTACGAAATCTCGATCTCTGTCTTGTGCTTTTGTCATTGCTTAAGTATTTGTATGCTCGCTTTTTTGGAGCCCACAAGAATTTAGGGCTTGCCAAAAAAGCTTTGGCCAACTTCTTCGTTGCAACCTCCAGTCCTCCCTCACCGTACCATTGGTACGGCTCGGTTCGGTCTTCGCTTGCGCCTCGAATTTGGCTCAAGCCTACAAATCCTTTAAGATTTTCTATACTCGACCGGCCTTGCTGTCTTTTACATTCGCATGGGCGTATTTGCAGTACGCTATTCGCATGCCGTCTTTTCAGCCAGGCTCTTATAATCTATATCTTATCAGAAAACTCCTATTTTGTCAATTTCGTCGTTACGTTACCGTTTCGTTTAGACTGACTCTACACTAATTATTCAAGCTTTTTACTGATCTCCTTTGCAATATCTTTTACCAAGATTCGCTCTTGCTTAGCCGTATCCCTATCCCGAATGGTAACTGTGTCGTCTTCGAGAGTTTGAAAATCTATAGTAATACAAGCCGGCGTTCCTATCTCATCTTGAGAGTAATATCTTTTCCCAATGTTGCCCCTATCATCCAAAGCAATGTTTAGATTGAGGTTAAACCTCAATATTTTATATACTTCCCGCGCTTTTTCAACTAACTCTGGTTTGTTTTTAAGTAAGGGAAAGACCGCCGCTTTATAGGGAGCAAGTTTTGGATTTGATTTTAGTACTACCCTGTCGCCATCTTCGGCATAAGCATCAAGCATCAAGAATAAGAAAGTTCGGTCAACACCGCCTGAAGTCTCAACAATATTTGGAACAAATTTCTCACCAGTTTCCGCGTCGGTATAACTCAAGTCCTGGCCCGAGTATTCAGCGTGCCTAGATAAATCCCAATCACCTCGCCAATGAATGCCTTCCATTTCTTTTCCAAACGGTGAAGCCGTGTATTCAATATCAAAAGCTTTTTGGGCATAATGAGCCAGTTTCTCATGCTTATAAAAACTCAAGTTTTTTGGATTAGTAAAAATGCTTTCGTACCAGTTCATTCTTTCTTCCTTCCAATATGCAAACCATTTTTCCATTTCTGAAGGATGACAAAACCATTGTAAATCCCATTGCTCAAATTCTCTTTGCCTAAACAAGAAATTTCCGGGAGTAACTTCATTCCGGAAAGCTTTACCTATCTGACAAATTCCAAAAGGGATCTTAATTCTTGTTGTATCCAAAACATTTTTATAATTCAGATAGATGGTTTGAGAGGCTTCACCTCTTAGATAGGCATCTGTTTTTTCTCCTTCGATTACGCCAAGCTTGGTGGGAACCAAGGTATTAAAAAATTTAGGCTCGGTTAATGGGCCGCCACAATCTGGACATTTATCGCCGGAAATATCATCGGCCTTGAAGCGATGATGACATTTTTTACACTCAACTAGCGGATCAACAAAGCTCTTTACATGACCGCTTGCTTCCCAAACTTTAGGGTTTGTGATTATAGCTCCATCAATGCCAACAATATCCTCATGCTCCTTTGTCATCCACTTCCACCATAAAGATTTGAGATTGTTCTTCATCTCAACGCCCAAGGGGCCATAATCATAAAACCCCGCTAGCCCGCCATAAATCTCCGATCCTGAAAATATAAAACCCCTTCGCTTACATAGTGAAACTACTTTTTCTAATATATCCTGCTGCATATTTAAATATTTAAACTTCCAATAAAAATCGAGGGTTTTTATTGGACTGACCCCTCCCTGGGTCTATCTATTAGACTGTCGGAATTAACCACTCCCTTATTAACAAACAATCCTTGCTTCGTAAAACTGTCCGTTCCAGTAAACTGGAGACTGCTCAATAGATCAACCTTACTACCAACTTGCTGGGATGACGGCTTCACTTTAATTCTAAAAACTCCCTCATACTTATCGGATACTGTTCCGGTTCCATACGGAAGCTTAGACAACATCCAACTAACTTCGGAGGAGTTTACATTAAAAGTCGGTGCTGGCAGATCATTGTTAGCCGTGGCCGCACCTTCCCACTCAATACCAGGCGATAATTTGCCTATTATCTTAACGTCCTCGATCTCATTTCCGGGGTTTGTTAATTGCCAGTGGACAGTGAATAATGTTTCTTCGCCAACCATTAACGGCAGAGATCCGGATGAACCAAGACTTGGATCATTATAGTAAATGGCTTGGTTTATGTTTGGCTGAGTACTTATCTTCGTTACTAGGCTAGATAGAACGTAGACCTCATCATCATCAAAATCATCCGGTACTTTTTGAGTTCCAAACTTAGCCGATACTTTAACAAAACTGTCCTGTGTAGCGCCGGGAATAACCGAAGGAAAAGCCGACTTGAGACCTACGCTAAAATTTATCTGGCCTTTTAAGTTAGGAGTAAAATTTTGAAAATCGGACACAACGCTAGGGTTCCAAGTTATAGTCCGAGTAGAGTCGTCGTAGAATCCACCTCGAGTATCAAGGGTGGAGAAATCGAAAGTATCACCTTCCAATTTAACCGACAAATTCATTCCAAAAAAGTTTATATTAGTATTATTAGTATATTTGATTGTATAGTTGAGACGATTACCTAAAGCGGCCGTATAATCACTGGAGTTATTAACCAAAACTTCCAGTCCTAAAATTGGATTTGAAATCACTGTAACCGCTGATGATTTTTGATAATCGACATACTCACCGCTTATTTTTCTTTTTAACTTCACGGACGCAATCTAACTTTCTCCTTCTTTTCCATTTAGAATCCCGCCCACGGTTATTCGATTACCGCTGCCTTTTTTGAGAGATTTGATATTCCAAATATTTTTACCAGAATCAGGTGTTGGTTCAAAATCGCGAGGAATAAAACCATCAGGATAGTCAATCTCTAAAATGAGCTCGGAAGCATCTTCGTCGGAAGTATTTCTATAGTCAAGAATATATTGAATACCGGCTCCCGAAACGGCATTAGGCGGGGCGACTAAAGTAAGGGCAATCGGCGCACTTACTATTGTAGTCGAAAGGGAAACATCTTTCTCAAAGGTTGAACTCAAAGTTCCGGCCTTAAAAGAAACGCTTGCCCTAGCAACTCTGACGCTCCCCTTCTCACCAATCAAGAAAGCTGAAAATTCTTTTTCACCTTTCTCGCCCACCGCCAGTTCGTCTATAGTAAAATCTTCGCTATGATCTTCCAATATCTGACCATCGGCCAAAACCGCCGAGCCCTCTGGATAAAAAAATGACAGGTTTAGATTATGGAGAGCACTCCTTGTCTCATTAGAATATTTAAGCTTATAGATCACCTCTTCGCCCGCACCAACCTGGGTCGGTCCCTCAAGTTCGAAAATTACATCCTTTTCACGGAATGATGGGCCGGAAAGCCAAAAAGAAGAGATTGCTCCAATAAGCAAAATAAAGGCCAATAAAATTAGGTACTTCAGTATCTTAGAGCTCATTTTTCTATTTTAACACAGAATTCACCAGGTAGTGAAAGTCCAAGTTACAATTTTCCACTTAGTAAAACTGTTTGCCTTTGACATCTTGGACTTCTACTGCCTGGTTCAAGAAATTTAAGGAGTGAAGCTTTTTCTCTACGAGGCCCTCAAACAAAGATCCGAGGACTGTTGAGTTTTGCCAATCACCATTCTTGAGAATTATCCCCCTTTGTCCACCCAGAAAGCAATCTTGGCAAATTCCTCCCCTTGCTTCTATGCTATAGGTGATTAAGTGGCCATCAATTTGGGCCGAACAAAAAGTACACTCGCCAAGATTGGGAGCGTAGCCCAAAATATTAAAAAATTCAACCTGCTTTGATCTTAAAAACTCACTCATATCAATTGGCTTGGCGTCGAGTTGCTCTATGAGTGATCTTAAAAAAGTCCAGATTGCCTCATCTTTCTGATACTCGAAAAATAATTTATCGGCGGTTTCGGCAAAAAAATAACCAATGGCCAGACAAGCTAAGTCATTCTTTAAGTTGGGATAGGTTTTCTCGGCTTGAGCACCGGTAATAATCGGCATAGCTCGGCCATTCAAAAGTTCAAAATCAACCAGATTAAAAATATCCAGATGCATTGCCTGTATAGAGCTTGGTTTCAGAACACTCTTAGCCACGGCCGTCACCTTTCCGAATTCTTGAGTATAACAAGTCACCAGCTGATCATACTCGTTGGTGTTTTGTTTTTTTAAGATTATTGCCTTGGTACGCATGATAATTAGCGTCGCCAATTTTATTACCTAGCCATTTTTAATAATTCTTCCAAAACAATGGGCAGTTCGGTTACTTTATCGGTTGGTCCGCTAAAATGCCCCATACTATGCTCAACTGTAATTTTCGAATTTAATTTATCTCGAAAATCATCTTGGTTATCTAATGGGACAAAAGGGTCATTATCAGAAAAAATGGCTACACTATTTCTCAAATGTTTTTTAACTTTTCCGAGGTCAAGCGGCGTTTCAAGCCAATGCTTTCGGAGCATCTGAGTTTCTGCATCGTCTTCAAGTCCTGTTAATCGTTTAAAAAATCCAGCAACAAAAATTGCACCGCCTATTTTTATATCTTCGGCTAAAGTTTCTATATATCTGGCGATCGCCTGACAACCCATGCTATGACCAACAAGATAGATATTTTTATCTGGAATTCCGACCTCTTTTGTAATTGCCGGCACCCAACCTTCTATGCGTGGATTTGCCGCATCTGGCATTTGAGGAACATGAACTTCAAATCCCCTATCTTCAAGCTCTTCTTTTAACCACGGAAACCACCCCTCTTCGGGATATCCTTCCCAACCATGAATAATAAATACTCGTTTCATAAACAATAATTTAAGTGGGGAGGTAATACCAATTAGAGACAATTGAGACCCCGAGATTGGACAATGGTATAATATCGGACGGCAGTCCACCATTGGACAATCTCCGGGCGAACTTAGCCGAGGTCGGGTAACTCACGGAGGAGTTATTCGACCGGAGGCGTGTCGATAATTGGCATTACTTCCTCACGCCAACCCAAATCTTTTTCTGGGGAACCAGCTCGAACTCTTTTTCTACATCGTAGGCCTTCTTTCCTGCTGGTCCGGAAACAAATTCTTTAAGCAACGCTTCTTTCTTTATTTCTTCTGTCCACTCATGGATTGCTCCGGAAACTTCTCCATCGCCTGAATGCCATTGGCCATGAATCTTCTGGTCTAATTTATATTTTGCCTCTTTCCGCATATCTTGTATTTGACGGATAAGCTCCCTAGCATATCCTTCGTAAACTAATGCTTGATCAAGTTCTACATCTAACAAGATTGAAGATTCTTGATCTTTGTCGTAGGCCAAATCCTTAACATTTAATTCTTCTTTTACTAATTCTTCTAAATCAGTAGGAAACTTGATTGTTCGCTTAATAGTCGCTAAACGCAAAGGTTGGCGGACCTTCAGCTGTTTTTCTTTTCTTATGGCTAGCCCAGTCGTAACAACGCTCCTGACTTCGTCCATCTCTTCTTCGAGTTTTTTGTTCACCAACTTCTTATCTACTACCGGCCAGTCGTGCAAATGAACACTCTCGAGTAATTTTGAATTTTGAATTTTGAATTTTGAATTCAAGCGGTGATGAATATCTTCGGCCATAAATGGAGCGAACGGGGCAAG
>CAZCYM010000008.1:6754-8042 GCA_964502945.1 uncultured Candidatus Saccharibacteria bacterium | reverse complement strand
TAAAAACCTTAAAAACCTGAGGGCTTCTTTTCTTTTTCGCGAACGCCTTAACCACCAATTGGATAAGTCCTCAACAACAAATTTTTCTATTGCTCGAGCGGCTGTTGTCGGATCGTATTTGTCTAAGCTATCTGAAACTTCTCCGATCAGACCATTGAGTTTTGAAAGAATCCACTTGTCCAATAAATTCAAAGTTTTTTCATGTTTTGAATTTTGGATTTTCTGGCTTTGTTTAGGATTTAGGATTTCGGATTTCGGATTTTCTGCAAAGTACAATTCATAGAATCTAACACAATTCTGGAGAGTGAAGATAAATCCTTTTAACTTTGCATCCACATCTCTCATGGAGAAATTTTTGTATTCTCCCGGAGCGTTTACACTATAAAAATACCAGCGAGCCGTATCGGCGCCAACCCTATCCATAACTTCAAACGGAGAGACAACATTGCCCTTCGATTTAGACATTTTCTTGCCCTTTTCATCTAAGACGTGGCCAAGCGACATTACATTTTTGTATGGATTCCCTCTGCCTAATAGCGTAGATACGGCCAGTAATGTGTAAAACCAGCCCCTTGTTTGATCTATGCCTTCAACAATAAAATCTGCTGGAAATTGCTCCTGAAGCATTTTTTTACTATCAAACGGCTTGCCCTGAGCCGTGTCGAAGGGCCAGTGCCACTGGGCATACGGCATTGCCCCTGAATCAAACCAAACATCGATCAGATCCGGAATTTTTTTCATTAATGCGCCACAGTTATCACACTTAAGATATATATTGTCTATCTGAGGTCTGTGCAGATCGAGTTCACCGTAACTATTGCGTGGAATTATTTTCCAATCTAATTTCTGAAATTCTCCCGGTTTCAGATAATGTTCTCTGTCATCGTTGGCCTCAGCTATTATGCCCTCAGCAGATGTCCCAATGCCTATGTTATTGAGGAGCCATAAGGGGTCGCCGTGACTGACTACTAGAATACTTTTGCCAGAATGTTTCGACTCCATTTCTGACATAAAATCAACCATTCTCAATCGAATATCATTCCAACTTTCTCCCATCTCATGATGCTTGTCATCCATGGTATGTTTTGCATCTTTAAAAGGACAGGTGCTGTGGGGATTACCCTCGCAACCACCATGTTTGATTTCCCCGAGTCGATCGTCTTTGTGTATCTTTACATGCATCGCCTTAGCAACTATTTCCGCAGTTTCTATTGTTCTTATAAATGGAGAAGAATAAATACAGAATATGAGCTACGTTCCAACCATTGGCCTGGAGGTTCATGCGGAG
>CAZCYM010000008.1:1902-6744 GCA_964502945.1 uncultured Candidatus Saccharibacteria bacterium | reverse complement strand
AAGATCAATTTTGTGATTATTTTTTATCAACTCGACAGATTTTTCTATATGCTTGATGCCGTCCTCGGTTAAATGATACTTATCGGCTTTTAATTCCGAGCTGATTATCATTTTTTTCTTTTCATCTCTGGTGGTATAACCATGCCGCAACATATAATAAGTATTCTTTTTCGTTGTGGCTACCGTTCCATATTTTTCCAGTTCAGCTACCGAACCAATGACTCTGTGCTCTCCGCACTTCTGACATTTCCATATCGGCAAGGGTGTTCCCCAATAACGCTCACGCGAGATAGCCCAATCTTTCCCTTCTTTAAGCCACTGACCAAATCGGCCTTCTTTGATATGCTCAGGAAACCAATTTATATTCTGATTGTTTTTCAAAAGCTGCTCTCTAACAGAAGACATTTTAATAAACCAGGAATCTTTAGCATAGTATAGCAACGGAGAATCGCATCTCCAACAAAATGGATAATCGTGTTCATATTCTTCGGTTTTAAATAGTAATCCTCGCCCATCAAGATACTCGATTATTTTACTAGTAGTCTTTTCTTCTGTCGGCTTGTCTTTGTGTTTGACCGGTAACCCATCCATATCATTGCCAACATGAATAAACTTACCGGCCTCATCAACCGTATGAAACTTGGGCAAATCCAGCTTAGTACCTAAATTATAGTCATCCTCTCCATACATCATCGCCGTATGAACAACACCTGTACCCTCATTGGTAGAAACAAAATCTGCATCATAAACTTTATATGAAGTCTTTGATTTTAATTCGGGAATGTCAAAAAGCGGCTTATATTCTAAACCAACTAAGTCGGAACCGAGGATAGTATTATGTATTGTGTATTCCGCATTAAGGACTTTCCCGACTAGATCCTCGGCCAAGATATATTTCTCTTCTTTGCCCTTAATACCTACTACTTGATACTTAATACTTTTGCCGACCACCAGAGCAACGTTGCCGGGTAAAGTCCACGGGGTAGTCGTCCAAGCAAGAATATAAGTATTCTTAAATTTAGGACTTAGAATTTTAAATTTTACATAGACCGATTGTTCTTTTACTACTTTGTATCCTTGTGCAACTTCATGAGACGATAATGGTGTTCCGCATCTAGTACAAAATGGCACAACCTTATGGGCAAGATAGAGAAGCTTTTTATCCCAAATGGTTTTAATAATGCTCCAAAGAGATTCAATATAATTATTATCGTAAGTAATGTAAGGATCTTTCATGTCCAGCCAAAACCCCATTTTTCTGGTCATCTCCTCCCATTCCGTTTTATATTTCCAAACACTCTCCCTGGCTTTTTTATTAAATTTATCAATGCCATAGTTCTCGATGTCTTTCTTCTTTTTACACCCGCGCTCTTTTTCTCTCTCTATTTCACCCGGCAAACCATGAGTATCCCAACCGGCTTTGCGCAAAACAAAAAATCCTCGCATGGTTTTATAGCGAGCATAAAGATCTTTAAATGATCTGCCCAAAAAATGATGAATTCCCGGCCTGCCGTTTGCCGTCGGCGGACCTTCAAAAAACACGAATCGCTTGGCCTTCTTGCGAGCCTCCAGAGACTTCTCAAAAACATGATTTCTGTGCCAAAATTCAAGAACTTCTTGTTCTGCCTTCTTAAAATCGTACATTCGACTATTCTACTCAATTTTTTGATAAAAAACAAGCTAAATGCTAAGATTCTATCAATGAAAAAAGCGTTCATCGCCTTAGTCATAATATTCGGAACAAACATTTTCAGCCTATACTACGGCTGGTATCTTGAATGGGACTGGTTTGATGTTACCATGCATTATCTCGGGGGTTTTTTTGTGGCAATGTTTATGGCCACCTATCTTAAAGATCATCTTGTTTCAAAAACAGATATAAAGAACGTCTTAATTGTAGTCGGGGCTACTATTTTTGTAGGAGTTATCTGGGAATTTGCCGAATTTATAGCCAACCAAGTTCTTATCGAACCCTTCTACCGCTGGTTCGGTATCAAGGCGTATTTTATGGGCGATCTCAAAGATACGATAAGTGACCTCCTGATGGACACCCTTGGAGCTATTACCTTTATGTCTTTACATTTTCTCTGGCGCAGAAATTCCCATAAGTAAGAGGCACTGCCCCAAAACTATGTTAACCGCCGAGCACAGAACCAGACGAACTTTCTCTAACTCTTTATTATCTTGAACGACCCGATGTTTTTCATAAAAATTATGGAAGCTAGAAGCAAGCTCATGGGCATACTGAGCTAAATGATGGACCATAAAGTTAGAGGATATTTCTTCAATTAATTCTGGAAATTTAACCATCTTTTTAATTAGCGTCATTTCCTCAGGCTCTTTTAGTAAGTTAGTATCTCCATTAAATTTACCACCCTCTACTTTTTCTTGGCTTTTATCAAATATTTGATTCAGTCGAGCATGAGCATACTGTATATAGTAAATCGGATTTTTATTTGACTGCTCCTTAGCTAAATCAACGTCAAACTCCATATGAGTATTGAGGTCTTTTGATAAGAAGAAGAACCTGATCGCATCTTTACCGACATCACTAAGCAAGTCTTCGAGTAATACCAAGTTGCCGGCCCTCTTGGACATTTTTAGTTTTTGATCTTTCTGCTTAAGCATTACCAACTGATGCAGTAATATCTCTAACCTTGAGGAATCATACCCAAGTGCCGCTACGCCTGCTTTCAGCCTCGGAACATCTCCATGATGATCGGTACCCCAAATATTTATTGCCTTATCAAATCCCCTTTCAAATTTATTTTTAGTGTAGGCAATGTCGTTCATCAAGTACGTCGTTGAGCCATTGCTTTTGATTAAAACCGCTTTTCGATCTTCGCTCATCTTAAGCCACTTCGCACCATTTTCCTCGATCACGTATCCTTTTGACTCTAGCTCTTTGTATGCTGCTCCAACCTCTCCCCCTTCGTGAAGTTTTGATTCCGAAAACCACTCGTCGAATACTACGCCCAAAGAATCAAGAGTCTTCTTAATTTTGGCGATCATATCTTTTACGGCTTCCGATTGTATGTTTTGGTCCAAAATTGACTTTTCAATAAATTCTTTAGCAATGTCCTTTATATACTCGCCTTGATATAAATCTGGGCTAAACTCAACTTTTTCACCCTTAAGTTCACGGATCCTCAGCCCTATCGACTCTGCAAGCTTTCCAACCTGTACACCAACGTCATTGATATAGAACTCCTTGGTAACTTGATAGCCCACTTTCTTTAAAATATTTCCGAGCGTATCGCCAAAAGCAGCTGCCCTCGCATTGTGAACTGTCGAGGGTCCGGTCGGATTAGCTGAAACAAACTCGAGGTTTATATTTTTGCCCCTGCCATCACTACTACCATATCCACTTTTCTTCTTTAAAATTTCACCGAGCTCTTTTTTTAGAAACTCGCTGTTGAAATAGAAATTGATAAATCCATTTCCGGCTAGCTCAATTTTATCGAAATATTTTTTAAGTTCTTCGTCGTTAGAAAATTTAGCAACCAACTCCTTGCCGATTTCTTTTGCATTTCCGGCTTCTTTCTTAGCCAGTACAAAGGCCAAATTAATTGAATAATCCCCCATTTTATCATCGGGTGGAGTTAGAACGTCAAAATCAACACTGGAATGTAGCTCCTTTATCTTGTTTTTTAACCAAGTTCGCATAGATTAATCTTAGCACCTTAAAATAAAAACAAAAATCCCTAGCATCACACTAGGAATTTATATTAAATTACGATCTTAGCCGTTTACATATCAAAGGGGATGGATTCAACTACTTCATCTATAAGGCCCTCGGTACCAAGCTTACGAGCATCTTCGGTGTTAAGCCAACAATCTTTCTTCTTGGATAATTTAATAAGCTTATCCGGATCCATACCGATTCGTTTTGCTATACCGGCCATAACAACAGTATTAAGTCGACGATTCTCGGCTACACGCTCCTCGCCTTCGCTGACTTTTTCATCGCCAGATGTGAATTGGCTAACTTCGTGAATTAGAAATTGAGTGTGGGGCAAAGACAGCCTTCTAGTTCCGGCCTGTAAAACAAACGTCGCCATTGATGCCACCGTACCCATACATAAAATATTGATCGTACGTCCACCAATGGCAACCATCCTCAAAACATCATATATTGCAAATCCCTGATCAACTCTGCCACCGGGGGAATTTAATATTACCCAAAGCGGTTTGGCTTTATCTAATTCATTATTCCGACGCAGGAGTGCCATTGATAGCACGGATGGAATGCCTTCTTCAATCTCTGAATCAAGATAGAATATCCCCCTCTTGGTAAAATATTCAAACTGTTCATCTAGCACATTCATACGAATAATACGCCGTGGCAAGCCTTGACTTAGCACCTCGGCAGTCTCCTTAACCTTGTTTGTCATAAAAGAACTCTCAAAGTTAATGTACTGATTAAAAGAAAGATACCATATAACAACCCTCGGTCAAGACAGAACCGCCACATCTTATTCTTCCATTTCCCGGCATAATCAACACCTATTCTTTTTCCTTTCTTTATTTTTAAGAGACTTGGCTTTTCATCCGAATCCTCTATCCATAGCTCCTTGCTTTTTACTAAGTCTACGCCGTTTAGATTTTTATTTATCTTTAATTCTCTGCATAGTATCCCCGGCCCTTTCAGTCTTTGAATTTTAAATTTTGAACTATAATTTTTAATTTTTAAATTTTTAAATTCAGCAGTTCTTATAAGAACTGCTGACGGATATCCCTCCCTTTCAGTAACAATATTAAAACAATAATACATTCCATAAATCATATAGACATAAGCGTAACCGGATGGACCAAACATCAACTTAGTCCGCGGAGTTAACC